>CANJIC010000038.1 GCA_947474205.1 Planctomycetaceae bacterium
ATAAAAGGCGTGAGTCGCTTAAGTTTCCTTAAGCGCCCACGCCCTTTTTTGCACGTTTAGCCCAAATAAAAAAATTTGGGGGTCTTTTCACCCATCCAACACACTCGCCCCAGTACACAGCGACTCACTCATTTAAAAAACATTTTTGTAAGAAAGTTTGGGAACACTCCTACATTCGTATTGTGTATGAATTTGATGCATTGTCAACAAAATAATTTAATTTAAATTTGTTAAACTAGAACATTGATATATGCCAAAGTCCGAGAATATAAGCGTTATTTGGCAAAAATGCGTCCTGCACGCCGATATGGACGCTTTTTTTGCCAGTGTTGAGGAACTTGATGATCCAACGCTGCGGGGGCGACCGGTTTTGGTGGGTGGCGAAGGCGGTCGCGGCGTGGTTGCTGCCGCCAATTACGAGGCGCGAAATTTTGGTTGTCACAGCGCAATGCCCATGGCGTTGGCGATGGCCAAATGTCCGCATGCCGCAGTTCGTGCGCCGCGCTTTGATCGCTACAGCGAAATCAGCCAGCAATTTCTGAATATTTTGCGCGACCAATCTCCGCTTGTTGAACCCATCAGCGTGGATGAGGCGTTTGTGGATGTCACTGGATCGCAATTACTTTTGGGTAGCGGTCCAACTATTGCGCGGGCCATTCGCGCGCGTGTGTACGACGAATTAAAATTAACCGTGAGTGTTGGCGTGGCTACATCCAAATTTGTGGCAAAGATTGCCAGCGACTTGCGCAAGCCAAATGGCTTGACCATTATTTCATCCGAGCAGACGCGTGGCATTTTGGCCCCACTTGCTATTTCTAAAATGTGGGGCGTGGGACCAAAGACACTTCCAAAGTTCATCAACGCCGGCATTCATACATTTGGTGATTTGCAAAATCTAAGCGAGGACCAAGCGCGCGCACGATTGGGTGAATCTGGCGCGCAGTGGCGGCAGTTTGCGCTGGGCATTGATGAGCGCGAAGTGGTCACAGAACATGATGCTAAAAGCGTTGGACAAGAGGAGACCTTTGAGCGCAACATTGGCGACATGAATGTCCTTCGTTCAATTCTGCAAGAGCAATGCGATCGTGTTTCACTGCGTCTGCGTGCCTGCGATGGGCTTGCGAAATGCGTGACATTGAAAGTACGGCTGGCCAATTTTGATACATTTTCACGGCAAAAAAAGCTGAATCCTTTCACCGATTCAAGCAAAACCATTTGGCAAGCGGCCGATGCCCTGCTTGCCGCGTGGCGGCGTGAAAGCGCGCTGCCACTTCGTTTAATTGGCATGAGCGTGGAGCGCGTGGATCGCGCGGGCGCGCAAGTACAGCCGGAACTATTTCCAGATGCCGCCGCCGAGGTTCAACGCAAATTGGATTCGATCACCGACGCGGTGGCGCGCAAGTATGGACCTGAAGCATTGCACCGCGGCGCGGCGCGTGCTGGAAGTCGCCGCAACAAGCGCGACGCGACCAATGACGGACCGCGCCCCGAAGCAGGGTAATTATTTTTGAAGAAGCTCCAACAAAAGTTCCGCGGGAGAATCAAATCTGTCTTGAACTGAGATGGGAAAACTTTTCGCGTGATAGAGAATAAAAAATTTCGTTCTCAACAGGCTGCGAGTACATGTTCACGCCCGAAACAAGTTCAACATTTCAATCCGCAAGTGGCGAGTAGCACAAGTCGCCCCAGTCATCCGTGTAGCCATGCTCCATTAAGATTTGCATGAAGCACGCAACCACATGTTCAAGAAGCGAACTGGCGCGGCGCACAGCAACGCGGTTCAAGCGCCCGTTGTAAGTACTGCCACCGTGCACAAGTTGATTGCGAACAAAGAGAATGCGCTCCAAAACAGCCTCCAACCACGGCTCAAATTGCGCGTGCTCCAAAATATCCTCCATGGTGGACTTGGTCGTAAAAGTCTTACCACTTCCATTACGCGGCTTTGAATTTTGAGATGTCTCGCGCGATTTGAATTGCTTGGCCAGATACGCGTCTTCAAACAACGCGCGCGCGGCGCGGTCATTTGTTTCCAACACCATTTGCATGAGGCCATCTTGATCATGATCCAATATTTGTTGTATGAACAAGCGAGTCGCCGCGGCATCGGGTTCTGGCGCTTTCGTTTTTTTGTTCCACTGACTTGTGAGAGCGGTGAACGCAATCCACTGCGCGATCAATTTTGCGTCCAAGTCTTCGCGGACATCGCACCGCTCTGAAAATTCCAGCCACGTCAACGCGCGATGAATACGAACGCGCACCTCTTCATACAAATGCGCCTTGGAATACGCGTCGCGCCGCGGCTTCCACAATTTGCGCAACGTGGTCATGTTCAATGGAGCGCCACTCCAGGCGTCAACGGGTTTTGGTCTACCTGATTTGCTGCTTGTTGCCATGCACAAAGCCTAGCGGATCATCTTGTGGCTTGACCCAGCCGTAAACCGAGCGCTCCCACAATGACTCCAAGAATGAGCGAAAGCCCAAGGTTGAGAGCGAATTGAAGAAAGTCCCCGCGCGTGAACTGCTCGCACAATTCTTGCGACAACGAACTGAAGGTGCTCAAGCCACCCATGCACCCAGAGACAAAAAATAAATTGAACAACGGATTTTTTTTGTGAAACGGATCAACCACATCCACAAAGCGTTCACGGGAAAGAATTAAATATTTCCGCCCAACCCAAGCGGCGAAAAATGTGGTGATCAGATTCACGACAAGAACGGCGACCCAAGGATCGGCCTGAATGATTGGACACACTTTCCCTGCGCCATAGCGCAACATTGTTCCCATGGTGCCGCCGCCAAAAACCACCGCAAGCATAAGCCAGATCGAAGGCAGCGCGGGTGGTGATTTGGAATTCATAAGCTCAACCTTTGACCAAGCCATGCCAACGCCATGCCACCAACAATGCTTACGCCAATGAAGAACGCCACGCCTCGCGCGCGCTTATTGAGTAAACCTTCCGTTGATTCAATCATGAACGCGCTGAAGGTTGTGAAGCCGCCCAGAAATCCTGTCAGCAGCACATCGGTGATGATGTGCGAATATTCCCCATGCATTTTCAGCAGAAATCCGCTTAAATATCCAATAGCCAGCGAGCCCAGCAAATTTATGCACAGCAATATTTTCCACTGGGGCCAAAGACGTCCGCGGTCTAGAAAAAAATAAATCAAAAAGCGCGTAGCCGCGCCCATGCCTCCGCCAAATCCAATTATCAAGGTGGTGACAAACGGCGTTAGCATTTGAGGCGGCGAGTCTACCAATCACATGAATTTCAAACGCATTGGTGAAACATTTCTGGTCTTCCTGCGACTTGGATGTTTTTCATTTGGCGGACCCGTGGCGCACCTTGGATATTTTCAAGAGATATTTGTCACGCGGCGCAAGTGGGTCACGCAGTCGCACTTCGCGGATCTTGTGGCGCTATCGCATTTCCTACCTGGCCCATCAAGCAGTCAAGTTGGCTACGCCATTGGCGTGGAGCGCGCTGGAATTATTGGCGGACTTGCGGCGTGGATTGGATTCACCTTGCCCAGCGCATTGATGATGTACGCCGTGGCCATGACGGTGCTGTATCCGGGCGAACTTTCAAACGCGGGTTGGCTGCAAGGACTGAAAGCGGCCGCGGTTGCGGTGGTGGCGCTGGCGTCACTACAAATGTTTGTCTTACTTGCGCCTGATACACGGCGCAAAATACTTGTGGGGGTCACGGGCGTGCTTGCCTTTGTGTTGCGCGACACCATTGCGCAAGCGTGGGTGTTGTTGATTGGTGCGGCGGCTGGCTTGTTCGCATTGCCGCGCGAGGCGCCTACGGAGTTGGAGTCAACGCAATGCACCAATCCAATTTCGAAACGCGCGGCAGTGATTGCATTGGCACTCTTTGTCGCCAGTTTGCTGGTGACATGGACACCGTGGGCGCTGTTCGCGCAGTGTGGCTCGCTGGTTTTTGGTGGAGGACATGTGGTGCTGCCACTTTTAGAAACCCGCTTTGTGCTCACGAACTTGGTTGATGAAAATACATTTCTTGCCGGCTATGGAGTGGCGCAAGCCATTCCTGGACCGCTGTTCACTTTCGCCACGTTTCTTGGAGCCACATGCGATCTGCATATCTCGCCTGCCTTGGGGGCGCTTGTGTCAACGATTTCAATTTTTATTCCAGGCTTGCTGCTCATGACCGCGGCGCTTCCATTTTGGAACACGCTAAAAAATCGCGCGTGGGCGCGCGGCATGTTGTCAGGCGTGAATGCGGCGGTGGTTGGCTTATTAATCGCCGCGCTGATTGGCTCCATCGCGCCGGCGTTGGTGATACGACCGTTTGGCTCCATTGTGATTGGGCCAACAACAATCATGATTCTTATATATCTAGTGGCGTTCGCCTTGCTGCGTCGCAAAAGTATTCCAGTGCCCGCCATTGTGGCTTTGTGCGCGCTGGTCGGCTGGCTCTTGTTGTAAATACCACTTGAAAATGCTTCAAAAATTGCGTTCAGCGCGCGGGTTCAATGTGCGCCGTGGCGGTTCCACCCAATGCAGCTTCGATCTTATTTTCTATTTCACTGGCCACATCGTGCGCGCTTTTTAAATCCATGTCGGGGCGAAGTTGCAAATGAAAATCCACCCAATGGTCGCGTCCGCTGTGGCGCGTGCGAACTTTGTGAAATGAAATAATCCGCGGCAGCGGCCCGTCGACTCGCGCGTGGTCATTTAAAATTGTTTCAACTTTGGCAAGATCCGCAAGGTCCTGCTCGTCAAGCAAGTCTCCAAGCGCGCGGCGAATGAGTCGATAGCCAACAAAGCCCACCCACACCGCCATGATCAAGGCAATGATTGGATCGATAAAGGCAAGTTTCGTCCAACGCACAAGCAACAGCGATACCACCGCGGCGCCACTGGTCCACGCGTCGGAAATCAAATGAATTCCGTCGGCATGTAACGCGCTACTTTTTGTTTTGCGGCCAACTTGAATCAACCACAATCCAACTCCGCCGTTGGCCATCATTGTGAACGCGAGAAGCAGCAAGCCAAATTCAACATGTTCAATTTCCGCGCTGCTATGAAATAATTCTAAAGCGCTGCGCACCATCACCACCAACATGGCCACGCTGATCATGCCGCCTTCAATGGCGGAACTTAAAAATTCAGCTTTGCCGTGGCCATACGGGTGTGTTTCGTCGGCGGGGCGATTGGCCATCCACACGCTCCAAATCACCAACGCGCTGGCCGCCACATTCACAACGCTTTCCATGGCGTCGCCAAAGACCGCGGTGCTTCCAGTAAGTTGCCACGCCGCAAGTTTTGTAAATAGCAACGCCACGGAAGTGACCAGCGCAATACGTGCGGCGCGGCGCTCTAACTGTGCGGTGCTCATGTGTGAAATGCTACTCCTACAAGATGCAAATTGGGCGTACTATCTTTGACGGAGATCGAATCAATTATGAATCCACTTCGTCTTATCACTGTTGGAACAGACTTCTCGCCACCCGCCGCGACGGCGCTTGGTTGGGCGGCGGAGTTGGCGCTTGTTCATAAAGCGTCGCTGTTGTTGGTGCATGCGTACACCAAGGACGACCACGGCTTAAGCGAAGAGGAAGTGCGAGTGTGTTTAGCTGGTTTGGCCGCGTGCGAAATAGAGCGCGGTATTCCAACGCAAGTTCAATTGCTTAAAGGCACCACCGCCGAAGTGGTCGCAAAGATTGCGCGCGAGTCCGGATCTGATTTGTTGGTCATTGGAAGCCGCGGAAAAAACATGCTCAGCCGAATCTTCATGGGATCGGTGGCGGATTCAACATTGAAATTGGCCACCACTCCAACGTTGGTCGTGCATCCAACTGACGCCGTGCGGACCGTGTCTTTCAAAAACTTGCTGGTTGGAGCCGATTTTTCAGCGGAAGCCGACCGCGCCGCGGAATTTGCGGTGCGCGTTGCGGCTCCATTTGAGAACGCCGAAGTGAGCTTGATGCATTCCACGCAAGTGGCTGGGCCATTTGTGGGCGTGGAAGTTCCAGCAGTTCCAATTGTGGAGGCTGGCGAAAGCGACGCCGTTGCCCGCGCCGGTTTATCCGAGCGCACCAAAAAACTTTCCGCTTCTGGTGTGCGGGTGCAAGGACTGACATGTCCAGGCTCCGCCGTTGAAGTGCTGCTTGATGTTGCGGAAGATCGCAATTCGGATGTAATTGTAGTTGGAACAACTGCCGTGACTGGCATGAGCAAACTCTTACTTGGTAGCGTCGCCACCGACTTGGTTCATCGCAGCACGCGGCCAGTTTTAATTGTGCGCTAGCGTTGGCTGACCCGTGCAAACTTAAACAGGCTTCTTGGTTTCAACGGGCTTCGTTGGCTCAACTGCTTGCATGGGAATGCTTGTTGGAGTGGCGGGAGCAATCAAGCCGCTATCAATGTAGACATCCAACAATTGACCGGGCAACACTTGCGGATTGTCTTGCGTGAAGCGATAAATAATTTCCATCACGCGCGTGTCAATGCGCTCTGAATTTTCACCAGTGAGCGTGCGCTTTGGAATGACCACAGGAACAGTTCGCACATATTCAATGGGAAATTCAACAATTTTTCCGCCGCGCAACATGGCAACGGCCTTGCCCTTGGGATCAAAGCGCCATGCGTCAAGTTCGTCCACATCCACGCGAATGTGCAGTGGCGTGAGTTGACCCATCACCACCAAGCCTTCGCGCAAAGCGCCGGCCGACGCGAATTCACCCGCGCGCGCGTTCACGCGCAGCACGGTTCCATCAATCGGCGCCTTCACTTCACTTTGCGACAAATCAGTTTGCAACATGCCCACATCCGCATCCGCAACCTTGGCCTCCGCCACGGCCACGGCCAAATCTTCTGGATACGTGCCCTTCATCATGCGCGCTAATTCCGACTTGGCTTCATCAAGACGCGACTTGGTCAAACTCATTTCAAACATGCGCGTTGGCCTTTCATTGGCGCTGATGGCCGACTGATCCTCCACGGCATTTAATCTTTCAAGTCGAAGAGTTGCGTCGTTCACCGCCGATTGCCGCTGCGCCACAATAGCCGTCGCGCGATCCACATCCTCCGCGTGCGGCATGGATTTCAACTGCTCCACTTTGCGATTGGCAACCTCCAATTTCGCTTTGGCCGCGCCCAATTGCGCAACCGTATCGCGCTGATCAATAGTGAATAAAATGTCGCCCTTTTTCACCAATTGTCCCTCTTTCACGGACACACTTTGCACGGTGCCGGGAATGGAAGTTCCAATGTTCATGATTTCCGTGGCGGGTTCAACCAAGCCACTGCCCGCCACGCGATTTGAAAACGGACTCTTGGTGGGCTGACCGCTTGGCGGCGCGTTGGGCGCTGGACGACTTTGCTTGTAGACCAAGTACACCGCCAAGCCAATGCCAAGAACGGAAATGATGGGCAGAATAATGAAGCGAATTTTCATTTTGATTTTCATTTTATTTTTCCTTTTTCAAATGCCACCGCCTGCAGCGCGGCCAGTTCAACATCGCTGCTCACAATGCGGGTGATCAATCCATCGTCCATGTGCGCAATGCGATCGGCGAAATGATAAATGCGTTCGTCGTGTGTCACAAGAACAACAATTCTATCGGGTCGCCTGCCTTGCTCACGAATCAATTCCATCACGCGCTGACCCGTGGCGCCATCAAGCGCGCTTGTGGGCTCGTCGCACACCAAAATACTTGGCTCATGAATAAGGCTGCGCGCTATGGCCACGCGTTGTTGCTGGCCGCCGGAAAGTTTGGCGGGCCGACTATGCGCGCGATTGTGAAGACCGACTTCAGTCAATAATTTTTCCGCGCGGTCCAAGGCCTCTGTTCGATTTTCTCCCCGTAAAAGCAGCGGAATAGCCACATTTTCCACCACGCTAATTTGCGGAACCAAGTTGAATTGCTGAAAAATAAATCCAACTTTTTCACGGCGAAACAAGGTTCGCTCTTGATTGGTCATGGCGTCTGGATCCACGCCCGCAAGTCGAAGAGCCCCACTACTGCGCGACAAGATTGCCGCGAAAATAGAAATGAGCGTTGTCTTTCCACAACCACTTGGTCCAACCAGCGCAACAATCTCGCCAAAGTTGGCTGTTAAATCTATCCCGCGCAACGCCTTCACAGCGGCTTCGCCTTCGCCGTACATCTTGGCAATGCCCTCGCAAAAAATGGCTTGCTCGACACTCATCCGCTGAACACTTCCTTGGGGTCAAGGCGAATTACTTTCCAAATGGAAAGGCTGCTGGCGCCAAGCACAATAATTATCACCGCGATGGTTGAAATAATTGGTAAGTGCCAAGTCAGTTTGAACGCCAAGCGATCGCCCGGAATCATTAAGCCAAAGAGCGCCGTTGCGCCCAGGCCCAAACCCAAACCAAGAATGCCCGCGGCCAAACCTTGCACCGCCACCATTTGCAAAAGTTGGCGACTGGTGGCGCCCATGGCTTTCATGGCGCCGAAGTAACGCAAATTGTCCAGCGTGAAGTTGTAAAACATTTGTCCAGCGATGGCCACGCCCACCAAGAAACCCAGCACGATTGCCATGCCAAAATTAATTGGAATGCCCGTTTGGGTCATCCAATAATCAAGGGTTTTCCAGCTAAATTCCGCTGGTGTGTAGGCCGTCAGACCTGTCTGCGTTTGAATGCGTTTTTGCAATTCAAGCAAGTCCTGCCCTGGCAGCGCCTTCACCAGAATAAGACTGAGCGTGCGTCGATTGGCTGGCGCAAATCCAACCGCGCGCAAATAGGTTGTGTAAATGGTTGGAACATTTTGAAACGACGGACGCGTCTCCGCGATGCCGGCGATAATGGCGCGGCGTTCGTTCAACTCCAACTCGTCACCCACTTGCATTGGACGCTTTGGTCCGTTCTTGTCCGCGGTAAGCGGTTGCAACAATTGCTTGGCCGCGCCGCGGCTCTCAATAAAAATCGCGTCGGTCTTTCGCAAGTCCTCAACTTTGCCTTGCAACATAATGGCCGGTACGCCAATCAGTGTGGCGTCATCCACGCCAATCACATCGCAAATTTGCCGGCCACCATTTGGCAACTTGGCCACAAGCAAACCTTTAAACAGCGGACTAGCCCACTCAATTCCAGTGACACTGCGCACGCGGTCAAGCGCCGTCACCTGCATGGGTTTGGTGTCGTCCACAAATTGCATCGTTGGATCGGTCACCCACAAATCGGCTTGCGGAGTTTCCTCTATCAATGCATACGTGCGGCTCATTAAGCCCACAAAAATGGCTGCTTGCTGCGTAATCAGCAGGGTGGCGAACGTCAGTCCTAGCAAAATGCCGTAGAACTTTGCGCTGTCACCAAACAACATTTTTAAGGCGATCAGGCGCACGATTTACAACTCCATTTGCACGCCGAATTCAACCACGCGGCTGGGCGGCAAATTAAAAGTGCGAACACTGTCGGTGGCGACGGTGGACAATGATGCGAACAATCGCTTGCGCCATAACGCCATGGGTGAATTGCCGGTGGTCAACACCACCACGCGCCGCGCGAAGTAGGTTGTGCTTTCAGCATCCCATACTAGGCCGTGCTCACGCGCCTTCTCCAACAATTTTGGAATGTCGGGACTCTCCATAAATCCGCACTGCGCGGACACTTTGTAGAAACCATCCGGCATCCATGTCACACGAATTTGACGTTGCGGCGGCGCCACTGGCAAATTGATTGACGTCACACTGACCAACAACACTTGTTGATGCAAGACATGACTGTGCTCCACAAATGAAGACAAGGAGAACGGCGTGGCATTGTTGGTGGTGAGAAACACCGCGGTGCCCGGCACGCGGGGAACTTCTTTTACCCATAAGGACGCGAGAAACTCATGAATATTGCTGGCGGTCTCGGCGAATTTTTTGCCCAATAAATAGGAGCCTTGCTGCCATGTCAGCATGATCATTGTGGCGCCCAGCGCGATCACAATGGCGAACCAGCCACCTGTCAGCACTTTGAGCATGTTGGCTCCAAAAAATAATCCATCAATGCTCAAGAAAAAAGATCCAACAACAATCACTTGCCAACGCTTCCAACGCCACAGGCGCCGCGCCATGACGCCGAATAAAATGGTGGTGATGATCATGTTGCCCGTGACCGCGATGCCGTACGCGCTGCCAAGTTTTTCGCTGCTTGGAAACAGAATCACTGTCATCACGCAACCCACCAACATAATCAAGTTGACCGCGGGCAAATAAATTTGTCCCTCGGTGTCGCTACTGGTGTGCACCACGCGCAGGCGCGGCAAATATCCAAGCCGCACCGCTTGGCGCGCAATGCTGAACACGCCGCTGATCATGGCTTGACTTGCAATAATTGCGGCGATGGTTGCGATGATGACCAGTGGCACAATGCTCCACTCGGGCGCCATTCCATAAAATGGGCGCAACGAATGAATGGCCTCCGCATCGGGCGATCCATGACGCAGAAAGTCCAGCACATACGCGCCTTGCCCGAAGTAATTCAGTAAAAGCGCGGGCAGTACAAATGTGTACCAAGCAATTTGAATGGGAAACTTTCCAAAGTGGCCGACGTCGGCGTACAACGCCTCCGCGCCAGTGACCACAAGGACCACGGAACCCAGCACAGTGAATGCTTGCAGCGGATCACTTTGAATAAATATCCAGACATAGTGCGGATTCAGCGCCTTGATGATTTCGGGATTCATCTGGATTTGGTAAAGCCCCATGGCCGCAAGAAGAAGAAACCACGCGATCATGATTGGGCCGAAGAATTTGCCAATGCTGCCGGTTCCAAATTGTTGCACGGCAAAAAGCAGCAGCAAAATGGCAAGCGTGATTGGAAGAATGGCTTGTTCAATCCACGTTGGCGCGTTGGGCAACTCCTTCAATCCTTCCACCGCGCTTAAAACTGAAATGCTTGGCGTGATCAAGCCGTCGCCAAATAAAAGTCCCGCGCCCAACATGGCTAGTAATACAAGCGTGCGTGTTCGAAAGCCGCGACCTTTGTTCAGCGACCTTGGAATAAGCGACAGCAAGGAAAATATTCCGCCTTCGCCGCGATTGGTCGCGCGCAGAATTACCAACAAGTATTTCAGATTGACTGTTAACAACAGCGCCCATGTCATCATGGACAGAATTCCAAAAATGTAACTCTCATCGATTGGGTTGGAATGGCTGCGATGTTCCATGCAGGCCTTCAACGCGTACAAAGGACTGGTTCCGATGTCGCCAAAGACAACGCCAATGGCCGCAAGCGAAAGCGCGGCGGTTTGCTTGGGAGTCAATCGAATCGCGTGATGCGAGTGGTGCGATTCTGAAGTTGGCGCGGCGTTGTCCTGCATTGCGGGTACCCCGAAGGGTGAACGATTCTACCTTGAATTGAGTTGCGTTTCCTTCTTCAAGCAAATCAAGCGTAAGTAAGCCTATGAATCACAATAGATGCGGCGCGCATCAACGTGTTGCAATCGCCGCGATGTGCGCTGAACAAGTTCACTTTGTGATAGCCATGAGTTGTTCAAACAGCGATTTGGCGCGCCACCTGCACCGCGAACATTTCAAATGTGCGCGCGGAATCAAGCGATGTTCCATTCTTTGTGGATTGATCCGCGGCGATCGCTGCAGCAAACATTTTCGCAGCCACGCGCGGGTGCACGCGCCGGGCGATGCGCGAAATACTGGAGGCGCTTGGTCCCCACAGCTTCAGCGTCTTGGCGACATCGCCTTCATTTTTTCCGCTGGCCAACATGCGGCTGGCGTCGTGAATTTTTCGCGTGAGATCAACCAGACTCCAGCCAATCATGACTTCAGGAACGCGACTGACCGTGAGCAACTCGTGCAGCAGTTGCAATGTCGCCGCGGCGTCGCCCGCAAGAACTGGTTGTTGAATTTCCCACGCTTGCTCCTCGCGGCTGAGACCGGTGAATTCTTGCACAAGTTTGCGCGTGATGACCACGCTGGGATCGCCTGGTTGCGCGGCGGCGCTGGCAAGCTTGCACAACTCCGTATCAAGGCGCGCCAAGTCGCAACCAATTTTTTCTATCAACAAATCGGCGGCGCTTGATTCAAGCGTGGCCGTGTAAGTTTGTTTGGCGCGCTGCACGCACCAATCGCGCGCCTCCTCGTCGCTTGGCGAATCGCACTTCAACACGGCGCCAACTTTGGAAACCATTTTGTCAAAATTTCCTGGGCGCCAACCCGACGCGCTGCGCATAAGCAGCGTGGACTCAGCCTGCGGATTTTCCGCGTAGCGCTCCATGGCGCGGCGGCGATCCTCGCTACCCATGAACGCCTCCGCGTTGTCCACGATGATTAATTTATGCGTGGCGAGAAGACCAAACATGCGCAACTCATCAAGCACCGTTGACAGCGATGTGGTGGCGCCATCAAAATCAAATCGATCCACGCTGCCAAATTGTTTTTTTAAATCAGACTCTAAGGCATGCGAGCGTTCCAAACGCAACAGCGAATCTTTTCCAGTGAGAACCACAACACGCATGTAGGCGTTGACTTGGTTGGTGCTCGAACTTTCTCGCTTGGCCATTG
>CANJIC010000039.1 GCA_947474205.1 Planctomycetaceae bacterium
AGCCAAGCCATGCCTCAGTGGGCAGTGCGCCTTCACAATGACAACAAGAACGAGATGGTGTTTGTGGTCACAGCCCTAGTTCAACTAGTCCGATTGCCCGCCAAAGACGCTACCGAGCGAACTTTAGAGGCTCATAACCATGGATCTGCGATTGTCTTTCAAACTCACCGTGAACACGCAGAATTGGTCCGTGACCAGCTCCAGTCAAAAGGGCTGTCGGCGACAATTGAAAAAAACTGATATTTCCCCACTTTTTTCAATGTTTTCATAGTGTCTCGACTTGTGCCACAGCCCCGCGCTCAGGGTGCGCCTATGTCTTCACGCGGATAAATCCAAGACCTATTGCCAAATTGTTAAAAAAATTCAAAACTATTTTATTTTTCATTGGACTCTTGTTAAGCACGAGTTAGGTTTAGCCGTAGTTAGTTTGGATTGCGTCCATAATTCTGTGTGCCGTAGTGACGTCGCTATAGCGGAGAACTCAAGGACGAATTTGGTTTGCACCAAAAAACAGGAGATTTGAAATGTCTAAGTGTTATTTAAAGTTAAGTTTCGGACTCGTTGCTTCGGCAGCGTTTTTCGTTTCTGGCGGCGCTTTCGCCCAATGCGATTCTGATTCCGCAGGCACATTTACCGACACTGCCTATGACTCAGGCGCTGACTGCAGCTCAACAGGCGGCGTTGATGACAACGGCGGCTGGAATCAGGTTGATGCCAACGGCGACTATATGTACATGGAACTTGGCGATCATGCTCCCGGTGATTCCTTCCGTGTGAAGGGTATCGTAGGTACCTACAACGGTTCTTGTGACGGCAGCGACAACGACACCTCGCGCGATCTTGACTGGTTGCGCATGTCCGTAAGCGAACCTTGCTACATCACATGCACACTAAGCATGTCCGACAAAATGGGTGTTCCGCTGAACGGCGTCGATCTGTATGACCTTCTCTATATTGAACAAGGTAGCGATCCTGCCACAGCAACAGACTTGTACGGTTCATACGGGCTCGATGGATGCCCGCATTATGCGTTGTATGAATTTGCCAACGGCGTTCAACAATCTCAATTTCCAGTAAGTGCGGGCGACATTTTGTTTATCGTTGCCTCCCCATTTGATGGATTTGCTGGATCAGCACCACTTGCCTATCACGGCGAAATGTCCTACGGATTGGACGTGTCCGTTTCCGCATACAACAATGCAGCTTGCGCAAATGCGGCAGGCCTGACATTGGCTGATTGCATTACCGCAACTTCAGTTGGCGGTTGCAGCGACGGCGTATGCTGCGATGCGGTTTGCAACATTATTCCTGGCTGCTGCGATTCACGATGGGATCAAGGTTGCGTTGATGAAGGCGTAATTACTTGCGGTAATTTCATCTGGAAGGGCTGCATTGCTCCACAGATTGAAAACGATTGCTTGACCAGCGCGCAATTGGTCTTTGGTTTCCCAGCGAATGTGGCCTTTAATTGCACAAGCGCCAACGTTGACGGACCCAATGATTCAGCACGTTTGTGTGGAAGCAGCATGAACCATGACGTTTGGTTCATTTGTGGTCCAACTCCAACAACTGGTGAAGTGTTAATTGACATGTGTGCCGAATCTTTAGGAAACGGTATCGCTAATGACGCGGTCATTAGTTTGTTTGAGCTTGGAACCAGTTCTGATATTGGAGTTCCACAAGATCTCCCTTCGAAGTATTACGGTTGCGTAGACGATTCCTGTGATATCAATGGTGACGGCACTATTGATCAGGGTGGTGCTGCGGGTGGCTATGTAAACGCCGCAGAAGGAACGTATTGGCTGATTCGTGTTGGTTCCTACTACAATCCAGAAACTGAAAATTGGGATGAGCCTGGCTTTATAGGTAATCTTGGTTTGACGTTCCGCGCTGTGTTTGTGAACCACGGTCTTCAGAAGTACTGCGTGAATGCAGGAACCAACACCAATGTTGGACTGGTCTCAGGTTGGTCGACATCGGCTAATACAAAGCGTTGGTCAATGATTCCATTCGAAATGCTCAGTTCGGGCAGTGTTGACGGCTTCGATTTCGCAGCCTTTGACTCTTCGACACCTGACATGATCGGTTGGATGGTCATTAATCGCAACACTTCAGGTGGCGCGTATGGTCAAAACGGTCGTCCATTCGGTGCATCAGGTAACTTTGATCAAGGTCAAGTTGTGGCTGAAGGTCATGAACTGTTTGATTACGCAAACAGTGGCTCTGATGTTGGCGACGACATTGGTGGCGATGGTGCAGGTCAAGGACGCCATTTCGTTGACATTGCAACTCCATTCCAACTTGAGCCAGGCAGTTACTACTTCACCTGCTACGGTGAATATGCTGACGGTTCAACTGGTGCGGCGTTCGCTTGGGCAATGTACGGAGCAGATGGTCCTAGCCAAAAAACCACCGCGCAGGTTGTGATTGACACAGCCAATTCGGCTGGTGCGTCTTCAATCGGTACTTGGCCAACAGGTACGCCACACGGATGGCGTGGTATTGGCACTGGTCCAACGATGTGCTTCTACAGCCTTGGCGTGAATTATTCCACGCAAACTGGTGATGAACCTGGCTTGCTCTACAACTGCGCCTTCAACTTGAAGGGTCAGCTTGCATCGGCTTGCTTCGGCGATCTTGACGGATCTGGTGAAGTTGACTCAGGCGACGTAGCCTTGGCTCTTCTTGACTCGGGTCTTTGCCCAGGTTGCCCAGGTGATCTTGACGGATCAGGCGAAATTGACTCAGGCGACGTTGCCCTGATTCTCTTGAGCTCTGGCGCTTGCCAGTGATGAAAGCGCGGCTTTAACAGCCGCACCTATTTGAGTGCAAACAAGCCCCTCGGTCTTCTGACCGAGGGGCTTTCTTTTAAAGCCATATTGAACTTTCTATCGGATCTCTGAAACTCAATGACCATAAAAAGCGGATACACATGTGTGTAGATCATCAATTCACAATAATGAATTCGCTTATTGTGGAGAACGGAGTTGGAATGAATTCAAATTCAAAGTTGGGCTTGATCGCGCGAATTTCCACCCGAGGTTGTGGTTGGAAGTCTCTGCAGCATCTGCAACTGTATGTCTTGTTTACTTTGTTATTTGCACCGACCGTATTTGCGCAGTGTGATCCCAATAGTGCTGGCGGATTTACCGACACTGCCTATGACTCAGGCGCTGACGGCAGCTCAACAGGCGGCGTTGATAACAACGGCGGCTGGAATGAAGACGCTCCATATCCGTACATTGAAGCCGGGCAGAAAACAATTGGCGACTCCTTTCGAGTGAAAGGAATTGTTGGCACGTATGACGGCTCTGGAGCGGGCAACGGCGATACCTCGAAGGATCTTGACTGGATTCATTTTTCAGTGGCGCAGGATTGCTCTTTGACGGTGACTTTAAGCATGGCGGACAAGAACGGTATTGCTCTCAACGGCACCGATCTATTTGATTTACTTTTTATCGAGCAAGGTAGCGATCCGAGCACTTCGATAGATTTGTATGGTTCATACGGACTCGATGGATGTCCGCATAGAGCGCGCGATCAACGTGCCGACGGAACCTACCTGGATTCAATACGATTGGAGGCTGGTGATTGCCTGATGATCGTGACAACGCCGTTCAATGGGGAATACGGGCCACCACTTGCCTATCACGGACCCATGTCCTACGGATTGGATGTCGCAATCGGTCCTGCTGATATTATAGATTCATCCTGCACCAATCCATGGGCGGGCGCGCCAAATGATTGCGTGTTCAATGCGCAACTTGTGACGCAATTTCCCGCAAGTATTGCATTTGATTGCACGCAAGCGGACACGGACGGCCCAAATGATTCCGCGAATTTGTGTGGGTCCAATACAAGCCATGATGTGTGGTACGAGGTTGGTCCAATTCCTGCCGACGGAGATTTATTGATCAGCATGTGTGGCCAAGGAAATCACGGCGATGCGGTGTTGAGTGCGTATGAGATTTTTGAGACGGGGGAACCATTTACCCGCGAACAATTACCAAGCATGTTCGTGTCATGTCGTGACGATTCGTGCGATGATGATGGCGATGGATTTATCGATCGCGATGGTCCAGCGAAAATTGAATTAAGTGTGGGCGCAGGGACACGTTGGCTTGTTCGTCTGGGATCATTCTTGGATGAAAATAACCCAAATGCCTTGGGATTTGCTGGAACTTTAGAGATTTCGTTTCGCGGCATATTGGTGAATAATGGCCTGGGGAAGTCTGCTATCAAAGCAGGAACCAGCACCAATCTTGGTTTGGTTGCTGGTTGGAGTTCAGCAACTTACCCAAAGCGGTGGTCCCTGATTCCATTTGAAATGACAAAATCTGGAACTGTTGATGGATTTAATTTTCCGGCCTTCGATGTTTCAAGTCCAAACATGATTGGTTGGAAGATTGTTCACCGTGATTCAAGCGGTGGAGCCTACGGTCTAAACAGTCGTCCATTCAGTGCATCAGGCGACTTTGATCAAGGCCAAGTTGTGGCTGAAGGTTCAGTTGCTCATAACTTTGTGGATGACTGGAGATCTGTTGGCGACAGTAATAACGAGCGCCACTTCATTGACATTGCGGTTCCATTTCAACTTGAAGCCGGAAGTTATTACTTCACCTGCTACGGTGAATACGCTGATGGGTCCGCGGGCGCATCGTTTGCATGGTGCGTATATGGCAGCAAGTCAATGCTTCAACAGACCACTACGCAGGTTGTGATTGACACAGACAATGCGGCTGGTGCGCCTTCAGTAGGTACTTGGCCAGCGGGCACGCCACACGGATGGCGTGGTGTTGGCGCTGGGCCAAAGATGTGCTTTTACACCCTTGGCGTGAATTACACCACGCAAGCTGGTGATGCTCCTGGCTTGCTCTACAGTTGCCCATTTAATTTGTCTGGATTGTTCGACGCGCCTTGCTTCGGTGATCTTGACGCATCTGGTGAAGTTGATTCGGGCGACGTGGCCTTGGCTCTACTTGAGGCCGGTCTGTGCCAAGGTTGCCCTGGTGATCTTGATGGATCAGGGGAAATTGACTCAGGCGACGTTGCCCTGATTCTCTTGAGCGCTGGCGCTTGTAACTGATGAAAGCGCGGCTTTGAAAGCCGCACCTATTTGAGTCCAAACAAGCCCCTCGGTCATACGGCCGAGGGGCTTTCTTTTGTGACAGATTGACGGTCATGGGCTACTCTTACGCACCCGTCAAAGATGGCGGGACTCTTATGCGAAAGCCCATCATTATTTATAGCGTCGTGGTTGTGGTTGTGGCGGCGTTGGCCTATTGGATGTGGCCAAACTCGGACGCCAATTCCATTCCGGTGCGCCAAAGCACGGCAAAGCAGAACACATTGGTTGAATCGGTTTCCGCGCCAGGCACTGTGGAACCCAAGCGCAAGGTGGATGTGAGCGCGGAAGTGAGCGCGCGCATTCTTGAGTTGCCACTGCGCGAGGGTTCGCAAGTGAAGAAGGGCGATGTGCTTGTGAAATTGGACGGACGTGATTTAACCGCCGCGCTCACCAGCGCCGAGGCGCGCCGTGACGGCGAAAAGTTTCGCCTGGAATCTGAGCGATCGCGAATTTTAGGAACGCAGGAAAATTTAGCCAATTCAAAATTGCAATTGGCGCGCCAGCAAAATTTATTCGTCACGGGTGACGTGAGCAAGCAGGCGCTGGATGACGCGCAAACCAAGACCAAGGATTTGGAATCACAGTTGCACGCGGCGGAGCAAACGCTTTCGCAATTGCAGAAGACCATTGAATCAAGTCAAGCGCAAATTGAACAGGCGCGCGAGCAGTTGCGCAAGACGGTCATTGTCAGTCCCATTGATGGAGTGGTGACCGTGTTAACCGCCGAGGTGGGCGAACTGGTTATGGTGGGCACCATGAACAACGCGGGCACGCGCATTATGACCGTGGCCGACCTGGGTGAAATGCGCTTGAACGCGCGCGTGTCGGAAACGGATATCGCGCGCATTGCCGTTGGGGTAACCGCCGAAGTTTTTATTAACGCGTATAAAGATCAACCATTCGCGGGCAAAGTGGAGGAAGTGGCTCTGGCGCGCACGCTTGAGAAAGATGGAACAAGCACGTTCAAAGTGCTGGTTTCGCTTGATTTAAAGGGCAAAGTGATTCCTAGTGGGTTGACAGGCAATGTGGATTTAAATGTGGCAAGCACCAACGGAATTGTGGTTCCAAGTCAGGCCATTGTTGATCGCAAGGTGGAGGAGTTGCCCAAGGCGGTCGCGGCCGATTCATTGGTGCAGAAAACAAAATTGACAACGCCCATTGTGTTGGTGGTGAAAGATGGAATTGTGTCGCTGCGACCAGTGGTCAGCGGCGCCAGCAATATGTCGGACACTATTGTTGTGCAAGGTTTGAAAGAAGGCGAGACCGTGGTCACGGGTCCGTATCGCTCACTTGAGTCTTTGAAAGAGGGCGACCGCGTGAAGGAAGAAGAAATGAAAGATGGATTCCGTATGAATGGCGGAGGCGGTAGCGGTGGAGGCGGTGGTGGTGGCGGCGGTGGTCGACGTGGCGGCGGCGGTGGAATGCGCATTGGATAATCGCATGAGCCAACCACTCATTGAGATTCGGGGACTGACAAAGATCTACCGAGTTGGCATTGAGACCATCCATGCGTTGCGCGGGGTGGATTTTGATTTACACCAAGGTGAAATGGTGGCCATCATGGGCGCATCTGGAAGTGGCAAGAGCACGCTTATGAACACGCTTGGATGCCTTGATCAACCAACCGCGGGCACGTACAAACTGGGCGGGCGTTTGGTGAGCGAGCTTGATTCCAATGAATTGGCCGCCGTACGAAACAAGGAAATTGGCTTTGTTTTCCAGAGTTTTGAGTTGTTGCCGCGTTTGTCGGCGCTGGAAAATGTGGAGTTGCCGTTGCTGTATTCGCAAGGTCAAGGTTGGGGTTGGCGCAAGCGCCGCCGTCAAATCGCCAAGGATGTTCTGGATCGCGTGGGCTTGGCGGATCGCATGGACCACAGACCAAGTCAGTTGTCTGGTGGTCAGAAGCAACGCGTTGCGATTGCGCGCGCCATTTTAACCGAGCCCAAAATTCTGATGGCCGATGAGCCGACGGGAAATTTAGATTCCGTGACTACGGGTGAAATTTTGGAGCTGTTTGAAAAGATTCACAGCGATGGACAGACAGTGGTGATCGTGACGCATGAAAATGATGTGGCCGCGCATTGTCAACGCGTGTTGCGCTTGCGCGACGGACTCATTTTAAGCGATCTTACTTCGGAGCAAGATGAAGCAGTGGGACCATACGCCAAGGCGCGCCGGAGCATGACCGCATGTTAAGTCCACTGTTTTATTTTGAGAGCATTCTGTTGGCGTTCCGCCAAATATGGGCCAATAAGTTGCGCAGTGCGTTGACGGCGCTGGGAATTATTGTGGGCGTGGCCAGCACCACCGGAGTCATTGCGGCGTTGACGGGTTTGAAGACGCAGGTGTTGAAGGAGTTTGAAACATTCGGCGCCGCACGTTTATATGTGTGGCCAAGTCGGCCAGACAACGCTCCGCGCAATCGATTTCCCTGGGAAAAGGTGCGTTTACGCTCCAGTGAGGCCAAAGCCATTGAGGAGCAGTGCCGCAGCGTGAAATGCGTCACGCCCATTAGCTCGACCAGTTTAAGCGTGCAAAGCACCAACGAAACTCTTGACGGCGTCAGCGTGACGGGCATGTGGCCGGCGTGGCACAAAACTGAAAATAGACAAGTGATCATGGGTCGGCCATTCAGCAACGCCGACATAGACAACGCGCGTCAAGTGTGCATGGTGAATGACTTGGCCATTCGTGATTTGAAATTAAAAAATGATCCCGTGGGCGAGCACTTGGTGATTGGTGGACGGCGATTTTTAATTGTGGGCGTGGTGGAAACCATCACCGAACGCATGACTGGCTTCAACACCATCAGCGCGGAATTGTTCATACCGTTTCCGGTTTTGGAAAAGTTTCAAGAGCGCGACTACTTCATGCAAATTGTGGCCATGGCCAACAGCCCCGATGAGGCCGACGACGCCAAAGTGGAAATCACGCGCGTCATGAGAAAGATCCGCGGTCTTGGACCGGATGATCCCGAAACTTTTCGTGTGCAGGCGATTGATCAATTCATCAATCAGTTTAAAAGCATCGCCAGCGGAATTACGGCGGCCGCCGCTGGAATTGTGGCGATTAGTTTGTTGGTGGGCGGCATTGGAATTATGAACATCATGTTGGTCAGCGTGAGCGAGCGCACGCGCGAGATTGGTTTGCGCAAAGCCGTGGGCGCCACGCCGGCCGCTATTTTGCTGCAATTCCTGCTGGAAGCCGTCACTTTGTGTTTGGTGGGCGGTTTAGTGGGCGTGATGATTGGCCAAGGATTTGCCATACTTGTTCGCATGATTCCTGGCGCCAGACTTGAGCAAGCCACGGTTCCTACATGGGCCATTGCGTTGGCGTTTGTATTCAGCGCGGTGGTGGGAGTTGTGTTTGGAATGTTCCCCGCAATCAAGGCGTCCAGGCTGGATCCAATTGAGGCGCTGCGACATGATTGATGCAACGCGCGCGGTTGTTGGCGTAAAGAATTTTCGTGGCATGAAGAATGCGCCGCGCGGCGAGTGCAAGAGTGTGAAGCACGTGGATGGTGTCATTGCTGTGTCCATTGGCGGCAAGAACGCGCTGAAGCAATGTGGCCGCGGCGGTGTTGTGTTCATGTTCGCCATGTCAGCGCTGCTGGGCGGCTGTCAAAATGAATTGTTTCACGATGCGGAAACTCCATACACCGCGCCGTCCAAGCGGCTTCATGAAGTTGGAACTTTTAATCCAATCAAGGAGTCGTCGGAGACACCAGAGACACTTCAACAAGTTGAGAAGGATTTTGCGGCCGACAAGTTGCCCAAGCAAGAAGCGAATCCAACACGCAAGTTGTCGTTGGCGGAGTGTCGATCCGCGGCGTTGGAGCGTAATTTGGATTTGAAAGTGCAGTTGTATGTGCCGTCCATCGCGCGGTCGCAAGTGAGCGAAGAAGAGGCAAAGTTTGAAGCGGCAATAGTAAGTAATTGGACTAAGCAATCCAACAATTTGGTTGGCAATGACCCGGCAACAGGGTTATTAACGACGGACAATTTTACAAGTGGCTTGGCATTTCCATTGGCAACAGGCGGAACATTCGCAGCCAACGCGTTGAGTAATCAAACTGATCAAGCGGTATCCGCCGCTACTGGCACGGATAATTGGCAAAGTGGTCTTGCATTTTCCATTAGCCAGCCGCTGTTGCGGGGAGCTGGAATTGAAACCAACACCGCCAGCATTCGCGTGGCAAAGTTAAACAGCCAGATTGCGGACGCGCGCACCAAGCTGGAATCCATTCGCTTGCTTGCCAATGTGGACAGGTCATATTGGAATGTCTACGCCGCCGCGCGCGAGTTGGATGTGCGTCAGCAGCAATACCAACTTGCGTTGGCGCAACTTGAACGCGCGCGCCGGCGAGTAAGCGCG
Organism: Planctomycetaceae bacterium; assembly: GCA_947474205.1. The sequence goes on from CANJIC010000039.1 coordinate 9,503, forward strand.
GGCGACGCCGCGCAGATTGAAGTGATCCGCGCCGAAAGCGGTTTGGGCAGCACGATTGAAAATATTATTGTGTCCGACAATCGCTTGCGCTTGCGTCAGCGCGACTTGAAGCGCTTGATCAACGACCCGGAATTGAACATGGATTCGCCCACCTATGTGATTACAACCACGGATCCGCGTCCGCTGGGTTTGAAATTTGATCCAGAGAAACTGGCGCAACAAGCCGTTGAAAACCGCATGGAAATGCTGGAATTGGAATTGCAGTTGGCAATTGACGCAACCAATGTGGACCTGGCGCGCAACGCCGCGTTGCCTTTGTTCACGGTTGATTATTCCTACAACACGCTAGGAACTTCCGATGAATATTCCAAGAGTTGGAGCATTGGAAATGACGACGGTTACACATTCAAGGCCAACGCAAGAATTCCCTTGGGCAATGAAGCCGCAAAAAATAAAATTCAGCAGGCCGTATTGAATAGGTTGCAGCGCATGGCCACGCGTGATTTGCGCAGGCAAACAATTCGCCAAGAATTGTTTAACGCCATGGACAATTTGCAGAACTCATGGCGGCGCATTCTTGCGGCGCGTTTGGAAACCGCGCTTGCGGGCAGAACCTACGAGGGCGAGAAGCGCCAATTTGATTTGGGCATTCGCACCAGCACGGATGTGCTTGATGCCGCCAGCCGTTTGGGAGACGCGCAAAGCAAAGAGGTGACGGCGCTTGCGGGTTGGCAGATTTCACTTGTTGATTTGGCGTTTGCCACTGGCACGCAACTTGGTCAAGCGCAAATTAATTGGACCTCTGAATTGAAAGTGCCAAGCGCTGAGGATGCCACCAAAGGTCTTGGCGGTTGGGGTCTGAACAACGGCGACATTGTGGGAAATCAACCAGAGAACACCAGCGGAAGCGCGTTAAAGAACACGGACGTCACGCCCTTTGAAATGCCTGAACTTGGTCCTGTAGTTGAGCCTATTTCTGGAATTAAATCCCCGCTGCCAAATGTCATGCCGCCAGCTGATCCAGCCATGATGCCGCCTAGCGGCGCAAAGAGTACGCCCGCTACGCCTGCAGTAAATCCACCCGCCGCGCCGTTGCAAGCGGTTCCGTCATCGCGGACAACTTTGTAGTTAAACGCTGACTCCAAGTTATGGCGAGAAGCGCCACTTGGCATCGGTGGCTTGATCGGCCCAGCGACGCATGTCGCGCAACTCTTCAATTGGAACCAACTCCGTGGCGCCGTTGACCGTGCCCACGCTTGCCGCGCCTTGCCAACGCGCGCTGACATTACCGCAACTTTGCGCAACATCCGCGTCGTACGCGGACCATTGTGGACCGATCCAGTTTGGACTTTCCACGCGAAAATATCCTTCACGGCAGGCGTCGGTAGCGGTGGCGGATTGATTGGTGCGACTTGATGCGAACACAATCAAACGCTCTGTGTGACGAATAGTGGAGAGGCGTGAAACGTAAAAATTAGCGAATGGATTTCGCTGGCCCCTGATTTCAGCGGGAAGAAATCCGTAGCGTTCTTGATCGCCACCAACCCACATTCCATTCATGCCAAATGATGGATACAAACTGGAGAAGTACAAATATTTTCCCAAATCATTTCCAGAGGCCAGCTTGACCTGATCGTCACCATCCTGCATGGTGAGCGCGCGAAAGTCGTTGCCCAAATACGGGGCAAGTCGCCACGGCCAACGACACACCACCGCGCGCTGACTGCCGTAGACATCGGCGGGAATGGGTTTGCCGTCCTCATAAAAAGCGGGCAGCGCATCAAGCGGGGGATTGCCGTAGAAGGCGGGAATAAGCGCGCCCTTTTGATCGGTGGCGTATTGATTCCACGCGGTCAAGGTGCTGCGAAGCGCGGAGAGTTCCTTGATTTGCGCCGCGCGGTTGCGCACGCCTGACAGGGAAGGCAAGACAATCGCGCTCAACAGCGCGATAATGGCAATGACCACCAACAATTCAACCAGCGTGAAGGCCTTGCATGCCGCAAACTGACAATTTTTACCCATAGAAGAAGCGAAATTTGGACATTCATGGTCCCATTGACGCTTTGTCTTACAAAATAAAATATGTTCGTATGGAAAAAACAAGGTGAAGCACTATATAGTAATTCCCCCATGAAGACGAGTGTTTTGTTTCTAATTACCGCATTCATGTCTGGTATTGCCGCGCCCGCGTTTGCGGACGTGATTGATATTCAATTGAATCAACCCGCGCTGGATCGCTGGATGTATCCATTTAATAGCACGCCTGGAACGCGCTCGGTCTTAACCACATTTGGCAGCGACCGCGACAATCAAACGCAATTTGACGCGCGCGACGGGCAAATTCTGCTGGCTTTTGACACGGGCGCCAGTGTTCCAATTGGAAGTGGAGCCTATGAAATTCTAGAGGCGGAGGTTTCTATTTCATTTGCCAACGATATGGTTGTTCAGTACGACCCAAGCTCCGATCCATGGCAAATGTTTTTACCCACGGGTGATGCCCGGCGCGTGAATGACCCGGATGCGGGGCAGCCCATTGAACTTGCGGGTGTTGGATTTCGCGGCGGATTCACTGCGGCAACATTCAAGGAAAATTCCGCGTATGCCGTGAGTGGTGCAAGTTACTTGTCGCCGGGCGTTCGAAACGCGTTCGCCGCGTGTTATGACAGTGCAAATAATTTTGTCGACATGTCCAACAATCCGCGGGTTGGATTTCAACCCAATGTGTTCGCAGTTGGACAAGTGGCGGGGCTTACCGCGGGACAACTTATTCCACAAGACAGCGTGATGACATTTCAAGTGAATGTGGCGGACGCCAATATTCAAAATTATTTACGCCAGGGCATTGAAGCGGGTCGAACATTTTTCTCGCTGAGCAGCCTTACGTTTGTGGCGCAGCAGTCTGGAAACTATCCGGCGTTC
>CANJIC010000040.1 GCA_947474205.1 Planctomycetaceae bacterium
ACAAGAGGCGACATGGTGTATATGAACGTGCTTGCGAGAGAATTGGACCGCGCAGCCAAAATTCAAATTCAGGCGGACGCGGCCCAGCTTCAGATTCTTGTGAATGGCAGCCTTATCCAAGGGAATTACAGCCAAGCCAAGAATAATTATGAAACGCCGTAGACCCAATTCATAGCGTTCAGCGAAAAATAAAAAGTAATTTTTATGGTCGCCCTTGGTGCAAATGATTTTTGAGGGCGTCTTCGCATTTCTACATGTGCGATGTTTTTTTTCCAGTCGTTGCGGATTCTCATGCGGCGGGTGCTGGGGGTGTATTTGAAATTGCGATATAACACTGGGGTGAAACAATTTCGAATCTTTGCCATTGTGTTTGGCTGCATCATCACAGTGATTGTGCTGGGTTTGAATGCATTTGGAGCCTTTCACTCATTTGAAGATTGGACCATTGATCTGCGGTTTCGCTATGGCCGGTGGGAAATAGAGGACCCCGGCCAGCAAATCGCCTTGGTGGCCATTGATGATCCCAGCTTGGACACGATTGGTCGTTGGCCTTGGAAAAGATCATTGCTTGCTCAAGCCACAGATGAAATGGTGCGCGCTGGCGCCACGACCATTGCCTACGACATTCTGTTCACTGAACCTGAAGAAGGCACCACAGGCGACCAACTTTTAGCGAATGCCTTGAGGCAGTCAAATGCAGTCATTGCATTGTCAACGCGTGAAGAAAGTCCATTGAACGCTGACTGGGAAACACCCGTGGGTCAGGCGCAACTTGCCGCATTTACAACCGCCGTTGAGGCGGGCATCGACAGGGATATCAATGTCATTATTGCCCAGGCTGGTTTGAATGATTTCTACAAGTCCAAAGTTCTTCAACGCCCCGGGGCTATGAAGGGCTTGGCGGCTTGGCTTTCTTTGGAACGCTTGCGTGATCAAGGCAAGCTGCCCAAGACCCAGAAAGCTTTTAATATTCTAATGCTTGGTGGCTCAATCCATGAGTACAACCTAGGAGTAATTTCTGAATTGACAACGTTGGAAGGTGTGTGGAAGCGTGGCGAAAGTTGGCGCGCAGTTGAAAGTAAATTTGTGGCCGACGCAACTTCCAAGGGGACGCCACAAGATATGCCGCCCATTCTCTTGATTGCGCAAGCCGCCAAAGCGGTGGGTGTGTCGAGCGCGGAAAATGATAAATTTGGCGAGAAATTAAGGCGAATTTCGCCTTATTTTTCTAGCGATTATGGACTTATTCCGCAGTTTGGTTTGGCGGCTGCATTGACTTTTCAAGGGCAAACTGTCAAGGACGCTGTCCTTGGTGAGCGGCAATTGCAACTGAATGAGTTCGCCATTCCCATACGTGATGGAAAAGTATTGGTGGATTGGGGAACACAACTTTTGCCAGGCTACGGCACGACTCAGGGCCGTAACGCCACGGTTGGCATGGGTCGATTGATTGAGCAAGCGCGTGAGCGCGCCAAACTTGAAAAGCAAAATGGACGGTTACGGGAGTTGGGCATGCAGATTGCTTTTCCTGAGCAACAAAAAGATGACCAAGCGAACCCCATTTCCAAGACAGGGGAAAAAGTTCTAACTGCAAGCGCGTTAGGAAAGACTCCGGAGTGGTTTGAGAAAGCAAGTTTACAAGAGATCAAGACGGAGTTTGAAGAATTGTGGAGTTTGTACAAAGACAATGTAGATGATCCCGATTTAACACAAGCTGAAGTTCAATTAGTAGCTGGGTTGAAAGAGTGGCTCATGGCTGAAGAGGCGATGCAAGAAGGAACTGCCGCGCTGGCCAGTGGCGATATGGAATTGCGCAACATCCTTGGGGGCAAATTAGTTTTTGTAGGTTTCACCGCCACAGGTGCAATGGCGGATGTCATTCCCACCATCTTTGGCTCGCGCACGCCTGGTGTTTTAGTTCACATAGCCATGGCAGACATGGTGCTGAATAATCGAGCGTTGGAGTTTGCGCCCGACTGGATTGGAACAGTAGCGCTGATTGTGTTGGGGCTTGTCTCCACGCTTACGGCGGCACGATTTGGCGCTGGAATTGGCGCATGCGTGATGTTCTTTGTGTTGAGCGCATATGTGGGCATGCTTGGAGTTTTTGCCTTTGATCAAGGCGAATGGATTTTTCCTATGGCGGCACCAGTGACAAGCGGTCTTGGCGCGTGGATTGTCACCACGGTGGCAGTGGCCGTGATTACTCAGCGGGAGAAGCAACGTGTGACGCGGCAGTTTCGCGCGCGTGTGTCGCCGGAGTTGGTTGAGATGCTGGCCAAGGATCCCAACGCGCTCTCCATGGGCGGCGTGGAGCGCGAGGCCACTATTTTATTTGGAGACTTGGCTGGATTCACAAGCATCAGTGAAGTGCTGGGCGGACCCGCGGTGGTGAGCACATTGAATTTATACATGGGCGCCATGACCAAGGAGTTGACTGCGCGGCGCGCCTATGTGAATAAATTTCTTGGCGACGGCATACTTGCATTTTGGAGCGCCTTTGGCGAGGAACCCGAGCAGGGGCGACTGTCGATTGAGGCGGCGCTGGCGTGCCAGAAAGCTGTGAATGAAATTGGCAAGAGGCCCGATCGACAAGGCTTGCCACTTGTGTCATTGCGGCTTGGCATGGCCACGGGCAAAGTGGTCATTGGTGATTGCGGCGCGCCGCCCGACCTGAACGATTACACCATGATTGGCGATTCCGGAAATTTGGCGGCGCGTTTGGAGAGCGCCAACAAGCAATTTGGCAGCGCCATTTTAATTGACGGTCGAACCGCGGAACTGTCAAAAGGCTCTGGTTTAGCGCTGCTTTCGCTGGGTCGCGTGGTTGTGGTTGGGCAAACTATTCCAATTGATTTGTTTGAAGTGTGCTTGGAGGATGATCCAACGTCGCGCATTGAGGTCACCGAGACCATGGTGCGATTATTCACCGCGCGCAAATTTGACGAGTGCCGCGCCAATTTGGCGAACTTGCAGAAGACGTTGCCGGGATCTAAAAAACTTGTGCACGCTTTCATGGACGCGCTGGACAATCCGGAGGATTTGCGTGACGGCGTGTTGCGATTGCGCGCCAAATAAATCGTGGCTCGTAAACGCAATCTGATTCGGTGTGCGTTGCACTGGCTTAAATTATTTTAAAATGAATCCGGTGCAAGCAAGCGTGCATGATTGAAGCGCTCAAGTGAGAAGGCGCTTTAAAATAATCGCGGTGCGATCATCAGCCGCTGGCGCGCCGTCGGTCCAATCCATGAGCGATTCATTGATGGCGCGCAAAATAAAATCAGCGCTTTCGTCGCGGTGCTTGCGCACCAAATCAATCACCGGTTGTTCTTGATATTGCTGGCCATTTGTGCCCTGGGATTCGTAGTAGCCGTCGGTTAAGGCGATCATAATATCCCCATGATGCATGGTGATCACGGTGGTATCGCTCGTGAGGTCGTCAATCATCACACCCAGCGGCGCATTGTCCGTTGGCAGGGTAATGAAATCATTTTCGCGCCTTCGATAATGAATGATGGGGCCTTGGCCGGCTGCGTAATTTTCGACAACGCCATTGTGCAGCAAAATGCGCGCGTACCACGCCGTAACGAAGCGTCCCATGGGCAAATCTTGGCAGAGTTGGCGATTGGCCTCTTCCGCGATGCGGCGAACGCCTTGCTTGAGGCGAAGTCCAATGCGCAACATGCCGCGGACTTGCATGGCGGAAAGCGCCGATCCAATGCCGTGACCAGTGGCGTCGGCGACCAGTAAAACAATTTCATCTGGGGCTTGATCGGGTTCCACGATCACATTGTTGACAAGTGGAATGACATCAAACGCGTCGCCGCCACATTGTTCAGCTGGAATTCCTGAGGCTGCAATTTGCCAATTCGGCATTTGGGGAAGCGCGCTTGGATATGAACTTTGTTGAATGGAACGCGCGGCTTGCAAATCGCGCTCCATACGCTCGCGCGCCATGCGATCCTCCATGAGTCGACCGCGACGAATGGCGACCGCCGCTTGAGCGGAAAGTCCAAGCGCAATTTCTTGATCTTGATCCGTGAATGGTCCATTGCAACTGTTGAGGACTTGGGCCACGCCCACCAAGTTGCCCTCGTGATCGATCAACGGAACAGCGAGCATGTTTCGAGTGCGAAATCCCGTTGATTTGTCAATATCCTGATTGAAGCGTGGGTCGGCATAAGCGTTTGGAATATGAATGAGTTGCTTGGATTGCGCCGCCGCGCCCGCAATGCCACGATCGGCTGAGAAACGGATCACTCCCGGCCCGGATTTCGCAATTCCGTGCGCGACTTGCGTGAAGAGTTGATTGGTGTCAACGTCATATTCAAACACCGTGGCGCGTTCGGCGTGCAATAAATCTCGCAGCGCGTCAATGACGGTTGAAAGCACCACGGAAAGTTCACTGGACTCCGACAAGCGCCGCGACACTGTGAGCAACTGAGAGATGATTTGCGATGGAACATTTTTCAGTTCTTGTCGCTCAATTGGATCGATTGGTGTGGACATGTGGTTGTCTATGAGTGCGTGAATGTCAGTGTAAGCGTTCTGCATGTTGCACATTCATGCTTACGATCGCAAGTGTCAGCGTGGCCCGACGTCGCAAACACAGTCTGGCGTTTAGCGAAGCGCGCGTCCGCCAAATTGCGCGTGCGTGCCAAGTTCCTCCGCAATGCGAAGCAGGCGATTGTATTTGGCGGTGCGATCACTGCGGCATGGCGCGCCAGTTTTAATTTGTCCGCAATTGGTGGCCACGGCTAAATCCGCAATGGTGTGGTCCTCTGTTTCGCCCGAGCGATGACTGAGAATGACGTTGAACGAAGCTTTCTGCGCCATGGCCACGGCTTCCAATGTTTCGGTGAGCGTGCCAATTTGATTGACCTTGACCAAGATTGCGTTGGCGCACTGTTCGCCGATACCGCGCGAGAGGAACTTGGGATTGGTCACGAACAAATCGTCGCCGACCAATTGCGTGGTCTTGCCCAGACGCGTGGTCAGGGATTTCCAACCACTCCAATCATCTTCGCCAAGACCGTCCTCGATGGAGCGAATGGGCCAACGCTTGCGCCACTCGCTCCACATGTCGATCATTTGCTCGCTGCTGGCGACGCGATTTGGATCGCTCTTGAAAAACTTATAGCCAGTCTTGTTTTCTTTTTTTGCCTCGTTCACCAATTCACTGGTGGCAGGGTCAAGACAAATCATGATGTGGCGTCCAAGTTCGTAGCCGGATTTTTCCACCGCTGTGGCGATGAGATCGCAGGCGTCCTCGTTGCGTTTCAGGTTTGGCGCGAAGCCACCTTCGTCGCCGACGGCTGTTGAAAGATGCTTCTCATGCAGCACATCCTTGAGCGCGTGATAAATTTCCACGCCCGCGCGCAGGGCTTCTTGAAAGGTGTCAAAGCCAATGGGCTGAATCATGAATTCCTGAAAATCCACGGTGTTATCCGCGTGTTTTCCACCATTGAGAATGTTCAGCATGGGCGCGGGCAACGTAGTTGCGCCATCGCCACCAAGATATTTGTACAGCGGTTGATGTGAATGGGCAGCCGCGGCGTGCGCGTTGGCAAGGCTGACGGCCAACATGGCGTTGGCGCCAAGCGCGGCCTTGTTGGGCGTGCCATCAAGATCAATCATGAGTCGATCAATGGTGGATTGATCAAGCGCATTCAAGCCCTTGAGCGCGCCGGCGATTTTTCCGTTGACATGTTCAACCGCTTGCAGCACGCCCTTGCCGCGGTATTTTTTCTTGTCGCCGTCGCGCAATTCCACGGCTTCATTTTCGCCGGTGCTAGCGCCAGAAGGAACGGCGGCGCAGCCTATGGTTGCATCGGCAAGAGTGACTTGACATTCGACGGTTGGAAAGCCGCGCGAGTCAAGAATTTGGCGGGCATGAATATGTTGAATGGCTGACTTCATTGTATTTCCACGTTGGATTGTGTGAGCATGTTGACGGCACGGCGCTTATAGAAATTTTGAACGCATGAATAATTGTGAACCAATGGTTGCGAGCGGACACTATAAGTCGGTTACGGAATTCGCATCGCGCGGATTTCAAGCCTCGAATTGTGGCGCGTTGTTGTTGAGCACGGCGACTAGATCACGCACCACCCAACTCATGTTGCGCACCGCGGTGTCCGTGCGGCTTGCAAGGTGCGGCGCCAGATGCGCGTTGGCTAGGCTAAGCATTGGAGAATCAGCAAGAAATGGCTCTGGATCATGCACATCAAGCAGGGCCTGCGCCGCGGAGTTGGCGTGCAAAAAGCGCGCCAAGGCATGGTGGTCCACAACGCGCCCGCGGCTGGTGTTGATGAATGTCGCGTTGGGTTTCAGCGTGTCAATAAGTTGCGCGTTGACGAAATTGCAATTGCTGTCGCGGCCGTCAATGTGAATGGAAAGAATGTCCGCTTGCGCGAACAAGGCTTGCGCAGTCACGGGCGCGGCGCCGTGGCGCGCCGCGCTTTCAATATCAAGTAAATCATGGAACAATACTTTGCAGCCAAGAGCCTGCAACGCGTGCGCCAATCGTTTACCAATGCGACCCAAGCCAAGAATGCCGAAAGTCATTTCATTCAACTGACGCGCCGCGGTGAGTTCGTCACGCGCTTGCTCCCACTGAGTGGCGTTCATCGGGGTGGTTAGAAAAACGCGCGGACGGATGGCGTCAAACACCAGCGCCAAGACATATTCAACCACGGCTTGCGTGTTGGCGTCGGGCGTGTGCACCACGCGAATGCCGCGCGCCTTGCACGCCGCAAGATCAATGTGGTCCAAGCCCACGCCAGCACGCGCGATCACTTTCAGTTGTGGTAATTGCTCCAATAATTTCGCATCAACACACGTGGCCGTTCGAATGGCCAGACCTTGCGCGCGTGGCGCGGCGGCCATGAAATTGGCATCGCCTGGAGCCGCTTGAATCACCTCGCACATGGTGGCAAGCCATTGAGCGGGCTGATTTGCAAGGGTTTGCGTGACAATGACCAAGGGTTTCATGCGGTAAAGGTATCTATTTGCATGAATTCAGTTTTTTGTTGAATTTAATTTGCACACCGTATTCACAGTGTCATAGTTCAGTCAGTAGGCCAAAGTGTTGTGTATTTGCGCTTGGAAAGACAGTTCTAAATCAACTTTTGGAACCCGTTTGATGTTTGACACTCGCCGCACACTTCTATTGATGGCATTAATGGTTGCGCCATGCAACGCATTGGCGGACAGCGCTGGCTACAGCGCGCTTGTTGCGCGCCTAGGTAGCGCAACTCCAACCGGCGCGGGCATTGGTGTTGTGCAAGTGGAGTCCCCATTGGCGACGGATTCCACCGCGTACTCGCCCGATGTTTCGCAAAGTGAGTTCACAGGAAAAGCCGTGACGCGCATGAACACGCCGTATGCGATCAGTTCCCATGCGACTTATGTCGCGAGTTATTTATATGGCGCCAATACAAGTATGGCCAAAGGCGTCAGCACTGTGTGGGCTTACAACGTGAGTAATTGGCTTACGGATAATTTAAAAATTAACGCCGGCGTGACGCTGCCCGCTGTTCAACCGAATTCATCGGTGCGCGTGCACAATAATTCTTGGCTGGCTTCCTATGGCATGGGCAGAGAAGTGTATGACCGCGAGGCCGTTCGACGCATGGATTACATCATGTACCGCGACGGCGTGTTGGCGGTGAATGGCGAGAACAATGGCAGTGGAAGCATTCGCTATCCAATGATGGGAGATTGCTTCAATGGTCTTTCAGTTGGGCGATTGGATTTGCAACATTCCGCGGGCGTGACGGCGTCGGCCAGTGACACGCCTGGAAGAATGAAGCCGGAAATAATCGCGCCTGGTTCGGGCACGAGTTACAGCACGCCAACGGTTGGCGCGGCCGCGGCGTTGCTGTTTCAGCAAGCGCAACTTGCCGGCGCGCCCACCGCTGGATTGTCCGCCATGGCCACGGAGCAAGTTGTCAAAGCCGCGTTGCTTGCGGGCGCGACGCGGGACGCAAGTTGGAGCAACAACGCGCCGCAAAGCGGAGCGCAACGTGGGATCACTGCCAAGCCTTTGGATTCATTACGAGGCGCTGGCGCGTTGAACATTGATATGTCGCATCAAATAATCAGCGCTGCCAAGGAAAATGGCAACGCGATTTCGGGAAATGCCGTGCGCTCTGGCGCGGTTGGATTTGGAAGTTTCACCATGAGCGCCGCGCAACATTTGTATTGGCGCTTTCGCGTCACGCGACCAACGCCCACGCTTAGCTTTGTCATCACATGGCCGCGGGTTGTGGCAACCAACTTGGCAAGTTATACGCTTGCCAATTTTGATTTGCGGGTGCGCCGGGGCATACGTGACGCCACAACGTTGCTTTCCATTGAAGGCGATGCCGGCAGCGCCAGTTTTGGTGGCGGCAATGTATTAAGTCAATCCACTGTCGACAATATTGAAATTGTTCACATGAAAGACCTGCAACAAGGCGAATATGTTGTTGAAATCACCCGCATGGATAGTGGTTCAACAGCGGCGCAACTATCCGCGGCGTGGCAAGTTGATCCAATTGGATTTGACACTGAAGGCGACGTGGATGGCAGCGGAAAGATTGACTCGGGTGATGTCTCCCTGGTGTTGCTGAATTTGGGAACCGACGATCCCGCAAGTGATGTCGATCTCAATGGATTGGTTGACTCGGCGGATGTGGCGATGATTATTTTGAACATGAATTGATCGCAAATCTTCATACACTGCCCGCGTGACTCGACACGGTTGGCAGCGAATTCAAATTTTTTTCCTAATCGCAATTCTTGCAAGTTGCCTGTTGTGGCCTTTATGGTTGGTGTTGCGCGGCGCGTTCCTCACGCTTGATGGATCAGCGTGGACATTCTGGCATGTGGCGGAGGTGGTGCGTGATCCAGTGACGCGCGCGGGATTGTTCAACGCGCTGGCGATCGCGTGTTGCGTGACCGTGGGCACGCTGTTGCTAGCGACACCGTTGGCCATGGTCGCGGCGCGGCTGAATTTTGCGGGCAAGGGGCTACTGACGGGTTTGTTGTTGCTGCCGTTGGTGTTGCCACCATTTGTGGGAGCGATTGGCTTGCGCCATTTGCTGGGCAGAGAAGGCGCGTTCAACGCCGTGTTGTGCAAGCTTGGCATGCTTGAAGATGGAATTGATTTCACGGGCCGCGGCGGATTTTGGGCCGTGGTGTTGCTTGAAATAGTGTCGCTGTATCCAATCGTGTACTTAAATTTAACCGCGGCTTTGGCCAATGTTGATCCGTCGCTTGAAGAGGCCGCGCGCAATCTTGGAGCAGGCGCGTGGACGCGCTTTCGCCGCATCACTGTGCCGCTGGTGACGCCCGGCGCGTTTGCTGGCGCGGTGATTGTGTTCATCTGGAGTTTCACGGAACTGGGAACGCCGTTGATGTTTGAATTTCGCAATGTCACCAGCGTGCAAATTTTTGACGGATTAAAAGACATGCAATCCAGTCGACGACCATTCGCATTGGTGGCGGTGATGTTGGTGGTTGCGATTTCAATCTATGTCGCAAGTAAAATAGTATTGGGTGGGAAAGCGCATGCCATGCAATCAAAGGCAAGCGTTGGCCGCCATGAGAAAAAATTGGGTTGGCGTGGCACGCTGTTGTGCTGGATTGGTGTTGGCGGCGTGGTGTGCGTGGCGGGATTGCCGCACATCAGCACCATTCTTGCAAGTCTTTCTTTGCCAGGTGAGTGGTACGGAACAATTCTGCCGCGGTCATTCACATTGCAAGGATGGTCAACGGCCATGTCGCACCCGTTGGCGGTGAGCAGCATTCGCAATAGTTTTATTTTGTCGCTGTGCGCCACCGTCGTTGCGCTTGTGATTGGTTTGGTGGCGGCGCGCTTGATCGCGCGCGGCACCATTCGCGGCCGCGGCATGATTGACGCGCTGATGATGTTGCCGCTGGCGGTGCCGGGTTTGGTGATGGCGTTTGGATTTATCGCCATGAGTCTTGAGTGGCCATTTGGCGGCGTCATGCCGCGCATGTTTGAAAGCGTCGCCGTGATTCTTCCACAAACATGGGGCGATTGGTTGCGCAACGCGCCGCTGCGACCGGTGGCGGACATTGTGGGCGCAAATCCAAATCCATTTCCGTTGTTGGTGGTGGCCTACGCCATTCGGCGCATGCCGTATGTGACGCGCGCCGCGGTGGCGGGGTTGCAGCAAACCAGTTTGTCATTGGAAGAAGCCGCGCAAGGTTTGGGCGCGGGACTTTTTCGTACCTTGCGAAAAATTGTTTTGCCATTGATCGCGGCCAATGTGGTGGCGGGCGCGTTGCTTGCGTTTAGTTTTTCAATGCTGGAAGTCAGCGACAGTTTGTTGTTGGCCCAGCGCGAGCGCGACTATCCAATCACCAAAGCCATTTACACTTTGTACGACCGCTTGGGCGACGGCGAATTGATCGCAAGCGCGATGGGCGTGTGGGCTATGGCGCTGCTGACCATTACATTGTTGGGCGCCAGCAGCATCATTGGTAAAAAAATGGGCGTCTTGTTTCGAGCCTAATTCGCTGTCCAAATTACGTTTTTAAAGTACGGCGCGCTGTCCCTTGCGCGTCCGTGATAGGGGCGCAATGCGCGCGGGAGCAGCGCTTGGCTTGGCTATTTTTTTGTAAATCGCAGCACGACTCATGGCAAATTCCTGTCTATACTCGCCGTTCCATGCCTTACACATTGTCGCCCGACGAGACCTACGGACTTGATGTCGAAAACACGGACTACTTGAAGGACCATGTCCAGTCGCCCGATCGATGGATATTGAATTTTGGTCCAGCGCATCCCGCCACGCACACAACATTGCGCGTGGTGTTGGAATTAGATGGCGAGCGCATTGCGCGCGTGACGCCGCACATTGGATATTTGCATTCGGGCTTTGAGAAGTTGGGCGAGCACCACGATTGGAATCAATATGTGTGCACCGTCAGCCGCATGGATTATTCCAGTCCAATTGTGAACGACATTGCGTGGCATAATTCGGTTGAGAAGTTGCTTGGCATTGATGTGAACCCGCGCTGCAAAGTCATCCGCACCATCATGGCGGAAATGGGCAGGTTGCAAAGCCATTTGTTGTGCGCTGGCGCCGCGGCGCTTGATTTGGGCGCGTTCACCGGTTTCTTGTACGGCTTCAATGAGCGAGAATTTATTTACGACATTGTGGAATATGTCAGCGGCCAGCGCTATCACCCAGATTGGACGCGTGTTGGCGGGGCGTGGCGCGATTTGCCAGACGATGAAGTCTTTAAGCGCATGGTGAAAAATTTCATTCATGTGCGCATGGCGAAATCCTTGACGGACCTTGAGTCGCTGCTGAATCGCAACCGCATTTTCCGCGATCGACTTGAAGGCGTTGGCGCTATTTCTATGGAGGACGCCATTGCGTGGAGTTTGACCGGTCCCGTTGCGCGCGCCAGCGGCGTGCGCCGCGATGTGCGCAAGAACGAACCGTATTTGTGCTTTGAAAATAATTGGGATGGTCAAGGCGCCGAAGCAGTGAAGTTCAACGTGGCCGTGGCCAGCGCGGGCGATTGCTTCTCGCGTTACTTGATCCGCATGGAGGAGATGAAGCAAAGCATCGCCATCATTGATCAACTCATCGACAAAATTCCTGGCGGCTCGATTAATGTGGGCGCCGATTCCAAGACCGTGATTCCAGAAAAGGGCGATGTGTACGGCAGCATTGAAGGCACCATTCAGTTGTTTGAATTGGTCATGCACAACCGTGGTTGGGATGTTCCGCTGGGCGAGAGTTATTCCTGCGTTGAAAGCCCCAATGGCGAGCTTGGTTTCTTTGTGGTGGGTGGCGGTGGAAAATATCCATGGCGCGCGCGTTGCCGCCCGCCATGTTTTGTGAATTATCAAAGCATCGCCAAGTTGTTGGAGGGCCATCAACTTGCCGACGCCGTGGCCGTGATTGGAAGTTTGAACATCATCGCCGCCGAACTTGATCGTTAATTTATTTCAGGAGCAGAATCATGGCATGGATTGCCAAAGCATCATCGACAGAAAAAATAGAGCGACGCGCTGAACCGTATGTGACGGCGCAGATGAAGGCCGCGTGGGAAAAAGAAATCCTGCCGCGCTATGCCACCAAGCACGGCGCGCTTATGCCCATTCTGCATGAGGTGCAACACGCGTATCGCCAAGTGCCGTACCAGGCCATGATTGAGATTGCGCAGTTTTTGTCGCTGAAACCCGCGGATGTGCTGGACACGGTGACGTTCTATGAGGAATTCACCACGGAAAAGATGGGCGAGTGCGTGATTGGTATTTGTCAAAGCATTGCCTGCGAAATTTGCGGGCACAACGCCATCTTGAACCA
>CANJIC010000041.1 GCA_947474205.1 Planctomycetaceae bacterium
TTGATCAGGGTCTTGCCGGCGTTGCGCGACCTAATGACATTGACGCGTTTGTGCGCGGCAAGATTTACAACCCAACGTACTGAAAATGTATGGGCGATTGATTGACTGACATGTCTAGCGCGTGTGCTCTGTGCAATTCACTCACTATTCATTTGATAGAACATGAAGCGGCTTGGAGAATCGATTTATTTTTTTGGTTCACGGAACGCCAGCAGTCGCAGGCCGTTGATCACCACCGCCACAGTGCTGCCTTCGTGCATGATCACGGCCAGCGTGGTTCCAATCAGGCCGCTTAAAGTCAGCGGAATTAGAATGAAAACCATGCCCATGCTCACCGCGACATTTTGCCGGATGACTTTGCGCGCGAAACGCGCCAAGCCAATCGCAAATGGAATGCGCTGCAAATCGTCGGCCATCAGCGCAATGTCCGCGGCCTCAAGCGCCACATCCGTGCCGCCGCGACCCATGGCAATTCCAACGGTGGCCATGGCCAGCGCGGGCGCGTCATTCACGCCGTCGCCCACCATGCCAATGGCGTGATATTTTTCCAGCAGCGCTTTCACGCGGTTGATCTTGTCCTCGGGTAAAAGTTCCGCTTCGATTTCGTCAACGCCAACGTCGTTGGCAATGGATTGCGCCACGCCTTTGCGATCGCCTGTGAGCATGATGACGGGTCGAACATTCAGCGCGTGCAAAAGGCGAATGGCTTCGGCGGCCTCGGCGCGCGGACGATCCGCAAGCGCGATGAAACCCAGAACTTTTTCGCCGCAACTCAACACGACAACGGTGTTGCCACTGGCGTCGTGTTGCGCTAGAGCATTGTTCATGGTGTCGCTCAGCGCCGCGCCGCTTTCGCGCATAAGCCGCGCGGAACCCACTTCAATTATTTTTCCCGCCACAGTTCCCGTTACACCCTTGCCTTTAATGGCGCTTACATTTTCGGCGGCGGCAACGTGAATATCTTTCGCCTCCGCGGCGCGCACAATGGCGCGCGCAATCGGGTGCTCACTGCGTTGCTCAATGGCGCTTGCTGTTTCCAAAAGTTGCCGCTCGCTCACGCCATCCGCGGTGAACATGCTGACAATTTGCGGACGACCATTGGTCAGCGTGCCAGTTTTATCAAGCGCAATGGCGCGAAGAATGGCGAGTCCTTCCAAATGCAAACCGCCTTTGATCAACACGCCAGATCGCGCGGCGCGGGCCACGCCAGAAAGAACCGCGGCGGGCGTGCTAATGGCAAGCGCGCATGGACTTGCTCCAACAAGCATGGCAATGGCGCGCAAAAGTGATTGGTCAAAGGGAAGCCATCCAAAATATGTTGGAATGACAAGCGCCAACACGGTGCCCACAACAACGCAAGGCACATACACGCGCGTGAACGCTTCCGCGGCGCGTTGAGTTTGCCCCTTCTGTTGCTGCGCGTCCTCCACCAAAAGAATCATGCGTGACATGGTGGATTGCGAACTTGGACGCGATACTCGAATCTCAAGGCTGCCATCACCATTCACGGTGCCGGCGAAGACTTCATCGTTCACATCTTTTTCAACGGGCACGCTTTCGCCAGTGATTGGACTTTGATCAATGCTGCCGCTGCCCGCCAAAATAATTCCGTCGGCGGGCAGGCGCTCGCCCGGGCGCACCACCACGACATCGCCCACAACAAGTTGTTCCACGGCGATATCAATTTCTTGCGCGCCGCGTTTCACCTTTGCAAACTTGGGCGCCAACTTTCCCAGCGCGCGTATGGCCTTGCGCGACTGGCCCATTGCGTAATGTTCCAGCGCGTTTCCAAGCGAAAACAGAAACAGCAGCAGTCCGCCGTCAATGCCTTCGCCAATCCACGCCGCGGCAATGGCGGCCACCACCATGAGAAAATCAACATCAAGACGGGCCTTCAATGCCATGCGCAGGCCAACAAGAAACGCGTTCCAGCCCGCCACCACATAGACCACGCCTAAGCATGCAAGAGCAACGGCATGATTGGTGACAACCCATTCGCGCGGAAGGCACGACTGAAGAAATGCATTGTGATCGGCCACAATCCAGCCACGCTGCAAGCACCATGCAAGTATTAAAAAAAAGCCGGCGACACATGGAATCCACAAATCGTTGCGCCACCAAGCGGGGGACGCTTCAGTGGAATTCATTTCTTCGCCGTGAGAATTTTGCGCGCCGCACATGGCGTGAAGATAGCGGCGATTGTTTCACCCAACAGACTTGATCATGCAAACTTTGTAAGAAAGACGCGGGCGTTCATGGGCTTGCATTGAAATTGGTCGCCACAAAAATTGCGTTCAGACGCATGCGCGGCGCCATGAAGAACGCGTGGACATGGTTAGAATGATTCGCATGGATGAATTTACATTTCCACCACCAACGCCCAGCGATTTGGGCGACAAAGAAATTGTCCGTGAAAGCGACGCGCTCGACGGCGTGCGCGTTGCCTTGCTTGTCACTGGTGGAATTGCCGCCATGAAGACTCCGTTTGTGGCGCGCGCGCTTCGCCGACATGGAGCCAGCGTGATCGCATTTTGCACTGAAGAAGCTCTGCGCTACGTGGCGCAAGACGCCTTGGCGTGGAGCACGAATTCACCCGTCATCACCAAACTTTCCGCCAGCGCCGAGCATCTCAGCGACGACGCGCCGTTTGATGTGTACTTGGTCGCGCCCGCGACCGCCGCAAGCATTGGCCGCATGGCGCATGGCATTGCCGAGGGCGCGGTCGGCGCCACGCTTGCCTGCGCGATTGGAAGAATGGAGCAGGGCAGGGCGAAAGTTTTGGTGGCCCCAACCATGCACGGCGCCATGCACAATTCTATTTTGGTGAAAGCGCTTCGCGAATTGAACGACATTGGCGTTCGGATTATTCCGCCGCGCGACGCGTATGGAAAACATAATTTGCCCGACGACGCGGCGCTTGTTCAAGAAGTCTGCGCCGCGGCCGTGGCATTGAAAGCTCGGCGCTAGTGTGTGTGCGGTAAATTATGTTCATACTTTTTTCTGACGCAGCGAATCACCTGAAAGGATTCCATTCATGGTTGCTCTGATATCAACTCCGCATCGGTTCTGGTCTGGACAAGGAATCTTTTTCACGCTTCAAGTGGCCACATGTTGCATGTTGACGCACCTTGCATCGTGCCAGACGCCGGCGTCAATGCCCGTGCAAGAATCAACCGTGGCGCAAACTGCAGCGCCAACTTCAACACCCGCTTTAACCAAGGGAAAATCAGCGGATTTCATTTCATTACCAGAGCCAGCCAAGGGGCCACTTGTGAAACTGACGCGTGAAACTCAAATTGTTGAAGCGCCTGGACCAACCGTGTCGCCCGCGTTTGGAAATGTTCTTGCTTTCGCCGGTGATCGCCTGATCATTGGTGGCGCGGTCCTGGCGCGCAACAATGGTGGTCAGGGACAACTGTGCACATTCTCCATTCAGGACGAAAAATGGAAATCAATTTCAGAAATGGTTCAAGTGCAAGGGATGGCACCGGAGGAGTTCGCAATTCAGCGCATACTTGGTGATCCAGAATTCTTGTTGACAAATATTTCACGTAAGACAAAGTCAAGCGAAATTATTTCATTTATTCCCGCGCAAGGCCGTGAAGCGTGGAAGCAGTCTGGCTCCATCAAAGCGCCAGAGAAGGAGAATATTCTCAATTTTGCGGCCGCCATGGCGCTCAGCAATAATATTTTAGCCGTGAGCGAGGTGAGCACGCGCCCAAATCAAAAAGATGAGGATTTTTCTTCTAGTCCCCGCGTCTTTATTTTCGCGCGCACGCCAGAAGGTTGGAAAGCGCAGGGCGCAATTCAGCGCGACGCCAAGAACACGCCGTGGTGGTTCGGTATTTCAATCGCCTTGGATGGAGACACGTTGGCGGTGGGAAATCCAAACGCCTTGCTTCCATTTACCACGGACAAATTGCGTCCCAGTCTTGAGCCCGCCATGGTTTGCATCTATACAAAGAGCGCGACGGGATGGAAACTTCAGCAAGAAATTGCAAGCACGGGTTTAAGTCCTTGGCAGGGCTTCGGCGTGAATGTTGCAATGAAGGGAGATCTTCTGGCGGTGCGATCGGTGAATCCATCCAACCGCGAGGATGAAATTGATGTGAACGTGTTGCGACGCGTCGACGGTCGATGGATTTCGGAAGGCGCGCTGAACCCTGGACAAGGCGTGACCAAAGGCAAAGGCTATGGATTTGCGCTTGCGATTGATCAAGGAAGAGTTTGTGTGGGCGACGCGCTTGCCGTTGAAGGAAAAGATACAAATGGCCGTGTGTTTGTATTTGAAAAGGGCGCAAATGGTTGGCAAGAAAAATGGCGGCTTGCGCCAAAGGCATTGGTGTCACCCAATTCATTTGGAACTGCTCTTGCGGTTAAGTGGCCGTGGATTGCGGTGGGGCGCGTGCGCAGTGAGCGACTTGGAATTGAGCCTGGAGGAGCGTTGCTATTTAAATTGGACGCACTCGCTCAGACATCCGCCGCGCCCAAGTCGGATGAAATTAAATAAATTTTATTTCCACCAACGAACGCTGAAAGCAAGAAACAATGCGCCGGCCGCCAATTCAAATGGGCGTTCCCAACCTTCAGGCCACTTTGTGGGAGCCAAGGTATTCAGCAAGATCATGATTGCAACAAGTATGCCGCACCAAATCGCGCTTTGATTTTTTCCCGCCAAGAATGCGCTGACCGCGGCCACGCAGCAACACGTGGGACGAAGCCACCTATCCGCCTCGGGAATCCATGCTTGGGTTAAAATTTCAAACTGATACGCACCCATGGTCAACAACCACGCGCCAGCAAGTGCATTTACGATTAACCACCATCGACTCATATTCGCCTATCGGTTAAATACGTCCTTTGGCTACACTTGGGCGTACTCAAGAAATCGCCATGTTTGACACAATTCAATTTGCATTTTTGCAATATTTCACTTGCCACACAATTCAAATTACAAAAATATTAATGGCGTTGCTCTATCTTTGCGCCGCATTGCCACCTTTTCTTAGCAATTGGTTCTGGTTCGGTGTCCAACATCAGCAGGCAATATCATGACTCAGTTGCCAACGTCATTTCAAGAACCCAAACAAGACTTGGACACCAAGGCCGAAGCTGAAATTTTTTTGGTGGAGTGCGCAAGGGCGTTGCATCGCTACGGAGCGCCCGCGCATGTATTGGAGGCGGAGATGGTGCGCACGGGATCGCGCCTGGCAATCGCCGTGCAAATTTTCAGCCTTCCCACCTATCTCGCCATCTCTGTTGGGCCGCTTGACCGACAGCGCACATTTCATTTGCGCGTGGACCCTGGCTCCATTCAATTAAGTAGCCGCGATGAAATGCACGCGATACAGCGCCAAGTTTTGCAGGGTGAATTAACGTGCGCGCAAGGCACGCGCGCGCTTCGTGAATTGCATTTGCGGCCAAGTGATTTTGGAATGGTCTGGCAAATGATCGCCTACGGATTATCCGCGGCCGCCGCCGCTCGATTTTTCACCGGTGGCATTCGCGAAATTCTGGCAAGCGCAATACTTGGCATGTTGATTGGAACCATGGTTGTTCTATTGAATATGCGCCGGGACCGCGCTGCGGTCACCGAGTTTGTGGCGGGAATTGTGGCCTCGCTTGGAGCGTGGTCGTTGGCCTGGATTTTTCCGCCAGTGGCCACCAACATTGTTGTGCTGGCCAGCATAGTGTCGTTGTTGCCGGGCTACACGCTCACCACTTCATTGACCGAGGTCGCCACGCGCAATTTGGCAAGCGGTGGAAGTCGATTTGTTGGCGCGGCCATGACATTGCTGGCGCTGGGCTTTGGCGTGGCCATTGGCGACAAAATTCTTGAGCATCTTCCATCAATTCAAAGCGCGGTCAGTGACCCATTGTTGCCATGGACCATTCTTCCAGCGGCATTCTCAATTGCATTGGCCATGTTGATTTTGTTGCAAGCAAAAATGAGCGACAGTTTTATTATTTTGTGCGCCGTGTTGTTGGGTTTATATGGCGCGCGATTTGGCGCCGTGTTGGTTGGCCCGCAACTTGGCGTGTGCATTGGCGCGTTTCTGGTCAGCTTGACTGGAAATATTTTCAGCCATGTCACCAAGCGTTCGCCCAACATGGTCATTGCACCAGGATTGATTCCATTGGTGCCCGGTTCGCTTGGCATGCGTGGCGCCGGGGCGTTATTTCACAACGACGCGGCAAGCGGCGCAAGTTGGGCCATTGCGGCGTTGGTTGTGGCGGGATCTTTGGTGGCCGGACTATTGGCGGCCAATGTTTTTGTTCCGCCGCGGCGAACGGCCTGAGACAATCTTCAATAGGTCACGCACGCATTGGCATACACCACGCGGGTGATTTCAATTTATTTCATATGTTCGCGTGCGTGTTCAGCACAACATCAAGTCGTCGCTTGGAGTGCGCAAGTCGCTCGTGTGAAATGCGGCCACTGGCAATGGCGCCCGCAAGAGCGTCAATCACTTTGTGTTGAACAGGCAAGTTCTTGCACACCAATAGCGTGTCGCAACCAGCCATCACGGCGCGCACCGCGGCGTCACCAATTTCAAAGCGGTCGGCCACGGCTTTCATTTCCAAATCGTCGGTCAAAATCAACCCATCAAAGCCCAGCGCGTTGCGCAAAAGACCTGTGATCACTTTGGCGCTGAGTGTCCCTGGCACTTCTGAATCGATGGCTTCAAACACAACATGCGCCGACATGATGGCGGCAATGCCGGCTTGAATCGCGGCGCGAAATGGAATAAATTCCAATTGCTCCAGGCGCGCGAGCGCGTGCGGCAATTTTGGCAAATCAAAATGACTGTCCATGTCGGTGTCGCCATGCCCAGGAAAATGTTTTCCGCACGCCGCCACGCCACACTCTTGCATGGCGCGCACGCACGCCACGCCAAGGTGCGCCACCACATTGGCGTCATGGCTGAATGATCGATCGCCAATCACAGGATTCTTCGCATTGCTGTCCACATCCAAAATTGGAGCCAAGTTCATGTTTACGCCGCAGGCGCGTAATGCCAACGCGGTGTCGCGGGTCCACTGCGCAACCGCATGCACGCCTTGCGCGCCTAAAAGTCGCGCGCTTGGTTGCTCTGGAAATGGCGCGCCACAAAAACGCAGCACGCGTCCGCCCTCTTGGTCAACGCTAATCAACACATTCGCGCCCGCAGCTTTGCGAATAGCCGCGGTGAGTTGCGTGAGTTGCGCGGCGTTCTGGTAATTGCGGGAAAATAAAATAACATTGCGTACCCCGCGTGCAAGTAATTCGGTCTCGGCTGCAAGCAGGGTGGTGCCCGCTATGCCAATACACATAAACCCATGCGCGTTCACGCCACGCTCCATTGCAACTGGTTGCTGTGATCAACGCGGGGCGGGAACATTGCAATTTTTACCTGAACAAGCACGCTCTTATCTTCGCTTAAATTTAAGATTTATGCCGCGCATAAAGAGCGCAACAATATGGATGTGTGCAATAGTCATACGACTCATCCCGCGCAAGTTGAACGTAAATACATTCTTTCAATGCCAATCAAAAGAGCAAGAAGAACAAGCCTAAATCGGCAGAATCAGTGACGCCATCGGCATCGAGGTCCGTGATTCCTGCCGCACCAAACTGGTTCAACATGAAGCCAAGGTCGGCGCTGTCGACCACCAAGTCGTTGTTGAAATCGCCTTGCGGACCGCACCAGCCAAGGCTGTTGTCCGCAAGCAGGCGAACACCATCCACGCCGGCCTCAATGACGCTGTCACCGCTTGCATCACTTGCGGTGAAGCGAAGGCGCAGCGCGTTGGACGGACTTACAAAATCGCCAACCGCAATCATGCGGCTCATCCAGCCCGCGGTTGTTCCAGTGGGACCAACAGTTTCAATGGGCACCCAACTTTGTCCCGCATCATTGGATAACTCCACGGTCATGACATCTTCATCAGGATTTGCTCCGGCGTTATTGTTGAACCACATCGAGTACGCCACATATGGATTGATGGCGTTGGTCGCGTCCATGTTGGGACTGGTCAGAACCACACTTGCGCCGCTGACATTGTCGCCCTCGATATTGCCGGTGACAAAACATTTTCCACTGCCATCGGAATCCACAAGTGGATCGCCAGTGAAACCACCACCGTTGGGTGTAGCGCGGGTCCACAAGCCGGAAGTCGCGCCAGCGGAACTTGTGGTCCACCCAAGATCGTTTTCAAAGGCGTCGCTCCACAACACAAGATTGGTGGTGGACGCATCTGCCGCAAGCCATTGTTGCGGCCACGCCGTTGGCCAAGTGCAAAGACCACCAGTTGCACCCATTCGCGCTGAAAAACCATACAGAACGCGCGCGCCGCAAGTGAATGCGGGCGTTGTAAATTTGTACGTTGTTCCTGAAACAAGAACGCCACTCGTACTTGATGTTGTCGCGGCGCCTTCGTATTTCCAAATCATTCGCGCGGTGGCGGGCGCGGTGGCTCCAACAGGCGAAGTCAAGGTCGCCACAATTTCATCGCCGCCTGCGCTATTGAAGTTGGCGGGTAACCCATTTGGAAATTCAAATGTCATGGATTTGCAAACGCCTTTGGGAGTAGCAATGGCGGTTTGCAGCAAAGTTTGGTTGTAACTTGTTCCACTGTTCGCGCCGCCACTGGTGGTGCAGCCGGCGTTGGTGTGAATTCCAACTGCGAATCCTTGTCCTTCCACAATGATGGGTGAACCCGAGTTGCCACCTGTGGTGTCCGCCGCATATTGCAAAATATTTCCAGCATTGCTTGTGAATGGACCCGTGTGTGTTTGATTGGTTTGGTTTGCTGTGCCCATGTCAACGCCAAATCCAGTGATCCGAATCGCGTTACCGCTTGCCTCCGGCGGAGCTGCGACAGTGAACGCAGCCTGTTGTTTTTGAAATGGAGTGAGTCCCGTGTTTGAATTTGGAAACACTCCAAAGTAGCCCCAATCGTTACCAATTCCAGCGTCAACAGCTTGAATACTTGAGATGTCAATGGAGTATTGATCCTCGGGTGGAGGATTGACAATGCGACCGTAGATATCGGAAAGCGGCACATTGAATTGCACAACGGTGAACCTTGATGAAGAAGCGCAGTGTCCGGCAGTAAGAAGCATGTGGTTTGAGTCATTGATCAAAAAACCAGTGCAGCCAGCGCCGGGAATTCTGCATACGCGTGGGTCATTTGACGGGACACGATCGTTACTCTCACCGCATTGTGACTTCATGATCACCAGATCGTCGCCAACTTGCGTGGTCTTGATGGTGATTGAATTTAAATCTGGATTTTTTCCAGCAATGAGTTCAACAATCACGGAGTTGCCGTTGAAATACGCGCTGGTGTAGTGCCACTGCGCCAGAGTTTCCGCGGTCAACACTTGCTCGGCCCCGTCCTCTAAACTTGTGATACGAATAAAACTGTCGGTTTGCGAATCGTTCACTGCCGTGGCTAATTTGGAGTTCGCCGCAAATTCAAGTCGAAGCCAACTTGCCTCTGGAGCTTGCACGAGTGAGTACCACGCAAGTTTTTCTTCGTGCGCATCTCCGCGTTGCGTTCCAGAGGAGGCTTCTACTTTGGATTGGGACCACATCAAGGGCGCATCAATCATTGGTGTGCTGCCACCTGCCATTGCCAGTGAGGCAAGCCACACTGGCAAAATCATCACGCAGCCAATCATTGGACCAAGAGTCAAACGCATAAATTTCTTTTCTATGAAATACGCAATGAATAGGGCCATGCAAACTCTGTACTTCAACATAGGCTGAGATTTTAAAGGTCAAATCGAAATCTTTAAATAATGCCCAAATACCCCACATATTGTCTTATAACTTCATCGATTCAAGCATATTTGGTAGCCTTTTGCTTGAAAGGGTCCACAATCCAATGACCACACTCATTTCGTTCGGGATGTCGTTTCTGCCACGCATTTTCATGTCATGTGTCTTGTGCGCCTCCAGAGGTGCTGGCGTACTCATTTCATAAATTCAATATGTCCAACGATTCTGACAAACATCCACCAGATAAAGATCGCCTTGAAAAGACTGACTGGCAATGCAAAGGCGAATGGTTCGGTTGACGCGCTCACAGTGCCCGCGGCCAAAATTCCAGACGTGGCGCCCTAGGGCGCACCCAGTCTTAAAAAGAGTTGCAAAAAACTTTTTTTAGGTTGTTTTTGCCTAAAAAAGCTCTTTTCATTTTGCTGATCTACAACATTTTTGGGGATTTCAAATAATATAATTTTGCTCAAGAATGACTTTGTGTCATACTCAAGCCCGAACGATTCTTGGTTGGTCCCTTTATGACAAAAACGACTCGAACTTTAGATGTGTATCTCGACGCTTGGGAATCCAAGCGCATGAGTGGTGGTCGCGCTTTGACGAACGCGGAGCACGCGGTGGTTCTAGAGGTTGGTGAACTTGTGGCGCGAATGCGTTTACCCAACGATGTTGCCTCGGAGTTGGTGGATGTGTTGCGTCGCTATCAAAATGATGCGGCTGGTGCGTTGCAAATCTTGGCCGAGCGCTTTGAAACCAGCGCCATTGAACTTGATCTGTATCGCCGAAGTTGGCGTGATGTGCACGACGCTTCGTTTGAAAGATTGCTGCAACTTCGAATTGATTCCATGAAGTCGCGCGGAGCGACAGATTCTAAAATTCAAAGTTTCAAATCAGAAGTTTGCTCATGGAGAGATCAACTCGCTCGCACAAGAAGTGAACGCGAGCAAGGCCGCGTGGAGCGAGACCGGCAAGCCGCGGCTGAGCAAGCGCGCCTTCAAGAATTGGAACAAGTGCGTGTGGAGGCTCATGCCCGCGCCGAGGCCGAGGTGCGAATTGCACAAGAGCAAAAAATTGCTCAGCAAAAAGAGCAGCATCAAGCAAATCTTGCGGCCCGCGCACAGCGACTTGATTCCATGAAATCCACTCACGCCGCTTCTATTTCGCAGTTGAAAAGCGAAATACAAATGGCGGAGGAGGATCGTCAAGGCTCGCAGAAAACACTTCTGGAAATTGAGCAACGGATTGACCAAGCCGAGCAAATGCATCAGCAAGTTTCTGTGGCGCGCGGCGCGGCGGAGCAAGTTCGCGCGCAAGCGGTTGAATCCAATGAAACTGCGAATGAATTGAAAAATGCCTCGGAAAGCGCGGCTTTTGAAGCCAAGCGCTTGATGCAAGAGGCGGATCAGTTTCGCGCCTCCGCCGCGGCGTCCAAGGCGTACGCGGATGAAATTCGCGCCGCCGCGCAGACTGATCGAGCGGCGGCGCAAGAAGCCGAAAGCCGTTGGTTGCGGGATCAACATTTGGCGCAAGAAGCCATTGCGCGTTCGGAAGCCACGCGCGTGATTGTGTTGGAGGCGCAGCATCGCGCTGAGCGCGCTCAGATTGTTGCGCGCGAATCTGAAAGTCGCGCGACCCGTTTTGAGGAGGGCGTGCGTGTGGCCACCGAGCAGGCATTGCAAGAACGCGCGTTGGTGCAAACCATGCTTGATCGCGTTGAGCGTGAACGAACTTCGGTGGAGGACGCGCGCCATCGCGCCGACGAGGAGCGTGCGGCGGCCGACGCCGCGCAGAGGCGGGCCAATGAACAACGAGTCGTCGCGGAGGAAGCGTCGCGTCGCGCGGATGTTGAACGCCTCGCCGCCGAGCAAGCATTTGCGCGCGCCGACGCCGCAGCTGCGCGCGAGCGCGAACTTGTTGAAAATGTTGAGAAGCAGCGCGAGCTGGCGGTTGAAGCCATGCGACGCGCGGATGAATTGTTGGCCACCGCTAAAATCGCCGGCGACGAGGCCAACGTTGCACGCTCTGAACTTGGACAAGCCATCACCATGCTTGAGCGTGATCGCTCGGCTGAAATAGAGGCGCGTGCCGCGGCAGATCGTGAACGCACAGTGGCGATAGAAGCGGAGCGCAGCGCGCGCCGGGAACGCGACGCCGTTGAAGAGGCAAACGCTCGGTTATATAAGGAAATTGATGCCATTCGCGAGGCGGATGCCCAAGCAGAAACCGCGTCCGCGCAGGCCCGCGAAGCCACGGCTTTGAGCCACGAAAAGCAGCGCCAAGCAAGCGAGGCGCAGGCGCGCGTGGAAAAACTTTTGGCAGAGTCTCAGTTGGCGCAA
>CANJIC010000042.1 GCA_947474205.1 Planctomycetaceae bacterium
CCGCGCGCGCCTGCTCCAGTTTTTCACGAAGTTGCTCGCGCACACCTTGTTGCTCAAGCTCGCCAATCCATACGGTGGCGTTTGTAAACGCCGCCAACCCGCGTCGGCGAAGTGGATGAAAGCTGGTCAGAAAAACATGCGTGACACTGTCGGCGCCCTTACCGGTGCGCTCGGACAAACGCGGAAGCAAAATCTGTGGCGGCAACGACGGGTCAACCAAAATCACCGCGTCACCTGACTCCACAAGCGAGGTAGTTGTGTGCGCCGCGCGCACGTCGCCCTTCTCGCCCCACAACGGATGCGCGCTCATTGCGCCAATGGAAATAATTTTTAAACTAGCCGCCATGGTGTGGTTCGAAATGGAGTCCGGAATTTAATCCGCCGCGGATTCCTTGGCCAAGCGACTCAGCGGATCATTGGGGTCACGCCGTTTGCTTTCAAGCGCGGCGATCACTTCCGGTGGCACAAGCGCGGAAAGTCGCTGTAAATCCCCGCCAAAAGCAGCAATTTGCTTAATCAAACTGCTGGAGACATAGGCAAAACTTTCGCCCGTTAAAATAAAAACCGTCTCAATTTCCGCCACCTGCCGATTTGTAATTGCCAACTGGCATTCAGACGCCAGGTCGGTGACATTGCGAATGCCGCGAATAATCGCCGAAGCATTTTGCTTGCGCGCAAAGTCAGTGGTGAGTCCGTTGTAACTCTCCACGCGAATCTTGGCGCCCTTTGGATTTTTCTGCAGCAAGCGCTCAACTAAAATCTGCGCGAACTCGCGGCGCTCCTCAATGGTGAACAGCGGCGGCTTGTCAATATTAATTCCAATCGCCAAAATCACCTCGTCAAAAATACTGCGACTGCGTTCAAGCACATCAATGTGGCCCAAGGTGATGGGATCAAATGAACCGGCATAGACCGCAAGATGATGCATGGCGCGCAAGCCTTACGGCCCGGTCACTCCCGCGGCGGTCATGACTTGCGAAAGACCAGCGGCGTTGAGCAAGCGCTTGAAATTTTCACCAAAGACAAAGTTCTCCTTTGGAAAATTCACGCCGCTGCGATTGTTGTCAATGTGGCTGAACACAATTTCCGTGGACCCAATGTCCGTCCACACGCCAGTACGGTGATCAAAGCAGGAAATAGTGCCTTTTGTGCTGGCTCCCGACTCATCCACGCGCTCAATCACGGCGTCATAGCGAATGGTTTGCCCAGGAATCACGTCCGCATCAATAGTGGCTGAACCAATCTTGGCAAGAATTACTTTCTCTTTAAAGCCGCGCGTGCTTCCAACCAACACTCCCGCGGTCTGCGCCATGCCCTCCAACATCAGCGACGCTGGCATGATGGGTTGATCCGCGAAGTGGTCATGCAAATGATCTTCCGCCAAACTGACATTCTTCACCGCGGTCAAGCGGTGTCCAGGTTCAAACGCAACCATCATGTCAATCCACATCCAACGCATGGGCGATTCTTTCTACCAATGTTTCACGTGCAATCTTTCACGTGCAATGTTTGAAGCGCAATAGTTCAAGTGCTTAAGAAAAGTGAACACAACTTAAATCAAATAATCGCGTCAAGCCTTCAGCTTGTTGTCCACAAAGTCGGTCAAACTTTTCACGGTGAACACCTCGCCAAGCTTGCCCACCGAGCGATCTTTTTCAAAGTTGGAAAAGTCAATATGCGGCAGTTTTGCCTTCAAAAGCGTGAAACCCTTGTCGGTCACTTTGCCATTCTCCACCATGCTTGCGTCCTGCAACATGTTCTCTGGAAACAATTCACCTTGCTCAATCTTGAACGCTTTGGCGGGCGTGGAAAATTTCTTCTCCAAGCGAAATTGAATATCTAGAAAGTCAATGCTCTCCGCGCCCAAGTCGCCAGTCAGCGTGGATGTTGGCTTGACATCCTCCGCGTCAACTCCAAGAGCATCTTCAAGAACTTCGCGAACGCCTTCTTCTATCTGTGTGCGATCAAATGACAATGTAAATTCTCCATTCAGTGTTGATGCCGACCTTCCATGGGCGGCGGATTAGTGAGTGGCCGCGACGGCGGCGTGAATTCGAACGGGTCGCATTGTAAAGCGACCCGAGACTGCCGTTTCGCCAACTCCGGTGGAGCGGACAACCAGGGCTGTACCTTTCATACCAAACGATCCATCTTCATGAATTTTTTCGCGCGTGACTTCCACTTGCAGCGCCTCGCCTGGGCGCACAAAACTGCCGTAGCGCAAGGCGCGCACATTGCCCAGCACCAATCGAACTTTGGATTGATCCTTTAACAGCTCCCGCGCCGCTTGAACCATGGCTTCCAACATAAAAACTCCGGGCAGCACAGGAAAGCCAGGAAAGTGATCCGCAAGGTATTCCTCGGCCGAAGTGACGTTTTTAATGGCCACTATCCGCTCATCTGAGCGCTCCAAGACTGCATCAATGAGTTGGAATTTCACGATTTCGATAGTAACCAAGTGCGGCCGATTTGGCTTTCATTGAAGGTTGAAAGTTGAAAAACCTTGCAAAAATAGGCAATTTCAGGCATGAAATGGCTGCCGATTACCAAGTACGCCAGACCGCGCT
This sequence comes from Planctomycetaceae bacterium, assembly GCA_947474205.1. The sequence goes on from CANJIC010000042.1 coordinate 2,568, forward strand.
CCTTTGAAAGCAACCCCGCCGCACCAAACACCATCTCGTGACCAACTCACGCGCCACGGAATCCCTTGAACGCACCTTATATAGAAGGGGTTGCCCTAGACCAATTCCAACCGCCAATTTTGGCGAAGAAACCGCCATTTTTCCGATCTTACAAGCCATGGCACGCACCGCATCTATTGGTTCAACTGGGTCATTCAGTGACCTTCCCGCACCCACTTTCGCCCGCCGCGCCGCTTGGATCATGGCCGCGGGAACGTGGGTGTTTCTATTTCTGGCCTTGGCCACATTTAACAGCGCCGATTGGCCTAGCCATGTGGTAGCGATTCACAGCACCCCCGCCAATAATCTCATGGGTCGATTGGGCGCCATCTTTTCATATTGGATTTACATGGGCGTTGGATTTGGCGCGTGGCTTCCAATGATCGCGTTTGCAATTGGACTTGGCGCGGTGGCAAGTGGTCGGCGCGTCACGCATCCATTGGTTCGAATGTTCGGCGCATGTTTAATGATGTTGTCTTTCAGCGCGATCCATGCGTTGTGGTTTCCACGACTTGGCGCGTTGGCGGGTTGCGAAGCTGGACTTGTTCCGCAGTGGATCACGGGCGAATTGCAATTGCGCTTCAGCGGCACCGCCACAAGTTTGGCGCTGCTCACTTCTCTTGCTCTTGGGGCCATTGTGTGCATGGATGAAATTGTTTTTGCGCTTCCAAAACATTTTTCGCACTTGTGGAATTGGTCCTCGCCAATGCGTCAAGTGGACTGGAAAAGTTTGGTGGCCAAACTGCGGACGCGTCCAGCCATTCTTACACCTGCGCTTGCTGGCGCTAAAGTTGGTGGCAAGGTGAGTGCAAGAGCTGCGGCCAAAGCTGCCGCCATGGCAAAGACCGCCGCGGTGCTTGAAGCAGATGAAGAAGAAACCGAATTCGCCAATGAAGCCGACGAGTGCGATGTAGAAGAAACAGACGAAATCGTCGATGAAAACGATGATTCTGAGGAAGCCGAAGAAGAGGAAATAGACGAGGTTGAAGAAGCCAACAACGCCATTGCCGAAGTGGCCGCGCCACGCACGCTGACCGAGGAGGAACTGAAGGCGAAGATCGCCAAACTTCCACTGCGCATGGCTGGCAACAACACCGTGATCGCGCGTGACCAAGATATTCCGCGTCAGGAAAATTATGACGGCTACCAATTCCCTGGTCTTGATCTTCTAGGCGACCCAGAAGGCAATTGGTCCGAAGCTGTTGAGGCGTATGTGCGCGACCAAGCGAAAGTGCTTGAGCAAACATTGCACACATTTCAAATTGACGGCGAAGTGACCGGAATTGAAAGTGGTCCCGTGGTCACGCTGTATTCCGTTGAACTTGCGCCAGGTACGCGCGTGGCGCGCCTGCAAACCATCGCCTCGGACATTGCGCGTAGTTTGCAAGCGCCAAACATTCGCATCTTGCCAAACATGGTTGGCCGCACATCAATTGGCATTGAAGTTCCAAATCGCCAAAAAGAAAAAGTGATGTTGAAGGAACTCATGAGCGGCGGTCACGCCAAAGACATGGTGCTGCCAATGTTCCTTGGAAAAGATTCCGCGGGCGAGCCGCTAGTGCTTGACCTTGCCAAGATGCCGCACATGTTGATCGCCGGCACCACCGGCAGCGGCAAGAGCGTGTGCATGAACACCATCATCATGGGCTGGCTGTACACCAAGCGCCCCGACGAATTAAAGCTGTGCTTGGTCGATCCAAAAATGGTGGAAATGAGCCAATTTGCCGAGATTCCGCACTTAATGTGCCCCGTGGTCACGGAAATGTCCAAGGCCGCCGGCATTCTGGAATGGGCCGTGGACAAAATGGAGGAGCGCTACGGCATGCTTAAGAACGCGGGCTGCCGCGACATCACTGCATACAACAATCTTGGCGAAGAAGAATTGTATTTGCGCTTGAAGCCTGCCAATGATTTGGAGAAGGCGCGTATTCCAAAGAAGTTGCCAGCGCTTGTGTTTGTGGTGGATGAGTTGGCTGACTTAATCATGACGCACAAGGAAGTGGAGCAATCCATTGTTCGCATTGCGCAGAAGGCGCGCGCGGTTGGCATGCACTTGGTGCTTGCAACGCAGCGACCGCAAGCGGATGTTGTGACGGGTTTGATTAAGAGCAACATGCCTTGCCGCGTGAGTTTCAAAGTAGCCAGCGGAATGGACAGCCGAATTGTGCTGGATCAAAAGGGCGCGGAGCTTTTACTTGGTCAAGGCGACATGTTGGTGCTTACGCCAAGTAGCAGCGAACTTCGCCGCTCGCAAGGCACGCTTGTCACCGATAGTGAAACTCGTAAGGTTGCGCGCTTCTTGGAGGATGTGGCCAAGCCTTCGTTCGAGCGCTCACTTGTTGCTATTCGCGGAACCAAAGCCGTTGTCGGCAACAACGACGCCCGTGACGGTGGATCAGCCGCAACCGATGGCTTTGAGCGCGATCCATTCTTTGAAAAAGCCGTGGAAATCATTATTGAATCGGGCCGCGGCAGCGTAAGTTTGTTGCAACGACGGCTTGCCATTGGCTACGGTCGCGCGAGTCGCTTGGTGGATCAAATGGGTCTGGCGGGAATTCTGAGCGAGCACAAGGGAAGCGTTGCGCGCGAAGTGTTGATTAGTTTGGATGATTGGCACCGCATGCGCGAGATGGAAGAAACGCCGCGCACCACGAACATGGACCCAGACAATTTGGGTGAGACCGCCTCGGACGCCGTTGATGAAAGCGTGCCGAATGAATTTGAAGGCGAGTACAGAAACTAATTCGATCTTAGAAGGGTTTGAAAGGGACGTAGTGATTTGTAATTTGTAATCTGTAAGCAAGGCGCCGAGAAATCGGCGTCTTGTCTATTTACAGGCAAGTATGGGCGGCGGCCACGCTCACTACTCATGATGGATAAATTGCATCGACGGTCGAAAGGCTGTCGGTGTTTTTTATTGCGCTAAGTGAGTACTATGTTAAAAATGCCAACGCCACCAAGCACGCCGGAGCAAATTCTTGAAGTCATTGCCGTAGCAATGCCCACATTGCGGCAAATGGGAGCACTTCGACTCGGTATTTTTGGGTCGCGCGTTCATGGCGTCGCTCGTATTGATTCTGATGTGGATGTCTTAGTGACGCTTGCCCCCGGTCGAGATCTACTGGATTTGGTGGCAATCCGCGATCAACTTCAAGAAATTCTTGGTCTTCCTGTTGATGTGGTGACTGAAAGCGGCATCCGAGACGATTCCCGTGAATCCATTCTTCGGGATGTTCGATATGCCGCGTGATGACGCGGCACGAATTCAAGACATACGCGAAAGCTGTGACAGGATCACGCGGTTCGTCGCACAAATGAATTTTGAAATGTTCCAAGCAAGCGACATCACCGTGCGTGCGGTGCTGTATGAATGAATCGTGATCGGCGAGGCCAGTAAGAATGTCAGCGATTCCTCGCGTGCGAAATTTCCAGACGTGCCTTGGAAACAAATTTCGGGCATGCGAGATATCGTCATCCATCAATATCACGGCGTCATGCTTGATGTGATTTGGGAGACCGTAACGAATCGCGTTGCAAATTTGCGGCAAATGCTTTCACAATAACTAGTGCGAAACTAGGCACGAACGCATTATGCGGGCAGTCCTTTATTGTCCCGCTCACCGCTATTCTTGCATGCTGTTTGAAATTGATTTTGCACAAATGATTCTAAATCTTTAATTATGTCAATACCCCCATCACCGCCACCATTTTCCAAACCTGCACGCCCTTGGGGTTGCGCCATTGTCTCCTTTATAAGCGGCGCCTTTGCCGTCATTGTGTTGCTGGTGGCCGCGTACTTTGCCATTCGCATGTTCAACACCAGTGGGCGAATGCCGACACGCCAGCCGAAATCCGCTATTGACTTAGCGGTTCATTCCGCTAAAGAAATAAAGCAAACCGCACAAGAAAATCTCTCCGATATAAAACGATTAGTTGACACCATGTACGCGCGCCAACAAATCGATCCACATTGCACGATGGATTTTCTATTGCTCTCTGGCGGTGGCGACAGGGGTGCTTTTGGAACGGGCTTTCTGTTGGGGTGGTCCACCGTTGCGCCAGGCGCGGGCGCAATGCCAAAGTTTCAAGGCGTTTCCGGCGTAAGCACTGGCGCGTTCATTGCGCCCTTTGCGTTCCTTGGAACCAGCGCGGATTTAGCAACAGTCGATGATCTTTTTCGCAATCCAAAATCTGATTGGGTGACTCGCCGCGGAACATTTTTCTTCTTGCCAGAAAATGCAAGTCTTGCCACGGTTCCTGGTCTTGAGCGAGATTTGCGTTCGCAATTGCACATGGAATTTGCCAAGCGAATAGAACAAGCCGGTTCCGACAACCACATATTATTAATTCAAGCAACCAACATTGACACTGGAAATGGAGTTACGTTCGACTTTGTGGCCGCGGCTCGCAAAGCCGTTGCATCCAATGACCCAAATGAACTATCGCAAATATTGCTTGCATCGGGGGCCGTTCCAGGCGCGTTTGCGCCACGTGAAATTCAAGGATCACTCTACGTCGACGGCAATGTTGTCAGCAGTTTCTTTGATGGCGGCGACCAAGACGATCGCGATTCATTTGGCGCGGTTTGGAAACGTGAACATCCAAATGCCCCCATTCCAAAGACACGCTACTGGGTCATTATTAATGAATACATTCAGCCAAGCGCCGAAATTGTGCAGCCCCTTTGGCCCACAATGATGGCGCGCAGTTTATTTATAAGCGTACGTTCCTCGGAGATCACTTCGCTGCGCTATTTATATGCAAAAGCGAAATTAACCAAGGCGCTTGGCAACGGCGATGTGGAAGTGCGCTGGGTGGCGATTCCGCAAAACTGGAAACCACTCAATGATGTTTTGTTTGATCAATCCACCATGCGCAATTTGTCCGATGAAGGCAAGCGCTCTGGCGCGAATGCAAATTCATGGATGACCACGGCGCCGTGATGCCACTTGCAACGCGTCGCTGAATTGCATCTACAGCGTGAGTAAGCACAAACTGTGCACAAGTCACGCACTTCGACACCGCGTGATTACACTTCATCTATTCAAGCACCGTTTCGCAGTGGATTTGACGGGCGCTTGCCCGCCACACTCGAAAGGCGAATTTTATTAAATAGTCCGAGCAAAATCCGCGGATCCAACTCGGCATTTCAAACCTAGGAGCAGAAACTATGAACACGAACATTACAAATTGTGCGCGCTGTATTGCGGGAGCCGCGTTGGCCCTTGCAGCAATGGCGGCGACCGCCGACGAAAGCGCCGACATCATTGCACAACAGATGGCGGAAATGAAGCGTCAGATCATTGAACTGCAGTCACAGATCGGCGACAACGCGGCACTTCGCAAAGAAGTAGCCGAGTTGAAGACGCAGAACAGCAAGGAAGTTACCGAGTTGAAAGCCGCCAACGGTGACAAGTGGCTTAGCGAGCAGCGCGCTGCCGAAATTCGCGGCGTTGTGCAAGAAGTGTTGTCCGATGCGGAGAGTCGTGTAAGTCTGCAATCATCGGTCGCAACTTCTGGCTACAACAATGGCTTCTTCATCAGTAGCCCCGACGGCAACTTCAAGTTGCAACTGAACGGTGAGTTGCAAAACCGCTGGGCCTACAACTGGCTGAGTAGCCGCACAATGAGCAACAGTAAAGTTGGAGGCACAATTCCATCACATGGATCAACTTTCAACGCCGGCGGCGTGACCAAGTCCGCTTACGGATTCGAAGTGCGTCGCGCTAAGTTGGAATTCAGCGGGCACGTGCTTGATCCAAGTTGGCAGTACGCCGTGACGCTGGCGTATCAGCAATGGTTCAGCAACAACATGCCCAACCTGAATGCGAATCCGATCTATCAAGCCGGTGGCGGTGAGAATCAAGGCGACAATTGGGCCGGCGGCATCGGTCTTGAAAACGCATATGTGAAAAAGAATTTCGACAACGGCTTCAGCGTTCAGGCCGGCCAGTTCAAAAGTCCATTGCTGCGCGAGTGGTTGGTGAGCAGCAAGTATCAACTCGCCGCCGAGCGTTCGCTGGTTGAAACATTGTTCAGCACCGGCTGGACGCAAGGCATTCAGGCGAATTGGAATAACGACAACATGCGCGTAATGGCCAGTTACAACGACGGCGGCAACAACGCCAATCTTGGATCTGCTTCTGGTGTTTGGGATGGTGGGACATACGGCAGCGCTCCAAACAACGGCAACAACGGTGTTGGATTTGCCTCGTGGGCTTTCACTGGTCGCGCTGAATTTATGGCCTTTGGAAACTGGGCGCAGTTTGATCAACTGACCAGCATGCGTGGCCAAGCTACCGGTCTACTTCTTGGTGCTGGTATGAACTGGCAGCGCGGTGGCCAGACTTACATGCCGACGCAGACCGGGAGCAGCGTGCCCGCCAATGCCAACGCTGACGGCGAATTTTTAACGTGGACCATGGATGCTACTTGGCAACTTGGTGGCGCCAACTTGTACGGCGCGTGGGTCATGAACACTGCGTATTCCTTGCCCAACGGTCTGAGCAGCATCAACAGTTACGGCTTGGTTCTTCAGAGTGGATACTTCATCAACGACGCGATCGAAATGTTTGGCCGTTGGGAGTGGATGGACATTCAGAACACAGGTGACAACGCGGCTTATGCGAACGTGTCGTTCAACAACGCCAGCCGCGCGGCCGTGAACAACATTGGCACCATTGGCGCCAATTGGTATATCAACAAGAACGTCAAGTTCACCACGGACGTGGGCATAAGTTGGAACCCAGTCACTTTCCAGACCGGCCTGTACGGTCAGAACATCGCTGGTGCTGATTACCGCATCGAAGGCGCAAGTGGCGGTGGCCAGATCGTGTTCCGCAGCCAGTTGCAGTTGTTGTTCTGACCGACGAATCGCGTCATTCTGCTGACTAATTGTTCATCACGCGCGTTGAGCGGAGTGAGCATCGTTTGCAATTGCGAAAGGGTTTGGGAAATCGTTGGCAAAGCGGCTGAGCTAGCGCAACATGCTGGCCAGCCGCCTCATCATGGCAGAGGGCGCAGACACTTGAAAACAATTAAGTCAAAATACGATCCGAACGAAGTATTCAAATTTGAACAAAGTATTCCTTTGGCGTAATGCCGCGTGATACATCAGTGTTTACTTTGAAGCCGCCGCCTTCACTTCCACTTCCAACGTGATGGTCTCCTTCGCCGAACTGTTCTTGTCGGTGGTGCTTACCAGCGCGAACTCAATCTTTGCATCGCCCGCGGCGTTCGCGTGCAGGTGATAGAGAGTATGAATTTCTGTTCCAGCCGAAACCGCGCCTGCGGGGTCGGTCTCGGAAGCTGCATCAACAAGTATGTACGGATCGTTGGCCGTGCGGCATTGCCACGCTTGTCCATCACCCGACTTCGACACGAGTGAGACCTTGAAGTCCTCGCCAACAGTGGCGGTTCCATCAGAGGATTTTGTCAGCTTCAACACGGCGCCCTGCGAAATCGCGCCAAGGTCTTGATCCTTATTTTTAAATAAACGCCGCGCCAACATGACTGGCGGCGGTCCGTTCTTGCAACCTTGCATAGGAATGAAGGTGCCCGCGGATAGAAGAATGACGACGGCGAGTTTGGAGAGAGTGGACATGCTGCAATACCCTTTCGGTGGTGTGTTGGATGGTTGATAGGAAATAGATTTCAAAGTGTTTCGGGCAAGTGCTTGACAAGTCCACTGTGAAATGAAATTTCCTAGATCAACTATAACAACTCCGTTCAGCGAGAAAATGATGGAACGATCAACGTGGCGGCGCAATGATTATGCGTGGTTCCCAAAGTGATGCGCACACTTGAACACCTAGCGCGTATTTTAAAGTCCCCACATCTTGGCGTAGTCAGCTTTGAATGTGTCGCCGTAGCCCTTGCCGTATGTCGCGGGCACGCCGGCTTCAGCCGCATTGCTCTTATCGAAAATACGAAACGGAATATGCATGTTCTTCACCGCGCCCATGCCGCCAATCAAGCGCATTTCAGCGTCGGTGATGGCGTAACTGGTCCACTCCTGACATTCGCCAATGGTCATTTCAACTTTGCCCGCGCGGACCATGTCAAGCACCAACGGTGTTCCGTTGAAACCAATCACCTTGATCTTGCCATCTTTCTTGGCGGCCGCAATGGCGGGCACCACAAACTCTGCCATGCTGTCGTAAATGCAAATGATGTATGACAACTTTGGATCCGCGGCAATGGCTTTCTCCACCGCGGGCTTGAGGCCCGTGCCCCACTGCGCAATGGACACATTCACAAAACTATATTGAATGCCAGCGCCGCCGAATTGTTTGAACTCGGAGACAATTCCGGCGCGCATGTCGGTGGTTGAAGGAAGCTCGTCCGACACCAACACCAACACGTGCGCAGTTTCGTTTTTGGAAATTACCCAGTCGGCAAGCAGTCGCGCCGCCAGTTGAAAGTCCACCGAAAAATTGGCGCTGACATTTGGAACCGTTGCATCCATGCCAAAGTTGTGACTCACAGCAACCAGTGTTCCAGCGGCTTTCGCAACGGTAATTTCTGTAGCAAGCGCATTAGGATCTGGACCTGCGAACAGATCAATGAGTGTTGCTTTTTGCTTTATGCCTTGGGCCATGCATTGTTGATATTGCGCAAGTTGTCCTTCATTACTGCACGCGGAAAATGAATAGCCCACTTTTTCGGCGGCGCCCTTCATGCCGTTAAACCCCTGCTGATACCACGGATTGCTGTCTGGACCAGCGATTCTGTAAATGCTTTTCCCCGCCATGACTTTCTTGGCATCAAACGCTGGACCAGGCGCGATGAACTTTGGCTGCGCGTAAAGCGGCGCCAACTCTTTCAATGCGTGTGTTTGATCGGCGTCATCTTTGTGACCAAGAAGTTTGGAAGCTACCCGCGCAGCACATGAAGTCGCAGTCATGCCGGTGATCAGCAACAAACTTATTGCGCACGCAAGAGTCCAACGATGTGATTGTGTGTTCATACGCCGATGCTATATGCAGACGCATTGAAGTGTCTTTGGAGGACTTATTGATGCATCGCAGCGTGAAAGGAGCTTTTCAGATCCACTATGACGCACGCGTGTCAACTGAAAATGGTATTGCGACCAAGCCGCGCCAACAAATTCAACGGCACGGTGACTCGGTGCAGTTTCACCATGACATCTTCAAAGGCGCTCAAGAACCAGCGCACATCGTCTTGGTTGATCACCAACGGCGGAATAAGTTTTACAACGTCTTGGTTGTGGCCAGCCACCTGGCACAGAATTCGATGGTCCTCCATAAGTGGAACCACAACGGCCTGTGCGAAAAGATTTTTGTCCATGGCGTGCAACGCGTTCCACGCGCCTTTAAGCAACAGAGATTTGGGCGCGCCAAACTCAATGCCAATCATGAGCCCGCGCTGGCGAATGTCTTTCAACATTTCAAAGCGCGGCTTCATGGCTTCAAGTCCATCTTTTA
>CANJIC010000043.1 GCA_947474205.1 Planctomycetaceae bacterium
GAAAGCGGAGAGGGTGGGATTCGAACCCACGAGTAGGCAAGCCCACTATCCGTTTTCGAGACGGGTCCCTTCAACCGCTCAGGCACCTCTCCGGCTTGATGGGAACGCAAGTATGACGCTTGAAGCGAATCTGGTCAACGAACATTTTTTGTGTGGACACGCCGCACACGCGCGCGTAACGCATGGCCACAGTTCACGCCGTGGTGGCTTGCGTTGCGGAGATCCAGCCAGATTTCCCATCGCCAAGGCGAATTAGAAGCCAACCTGGGCGCCGTTGCAGCACGCGAAATTCAACGCCTTGAGAAAGTGGCTCGGCGAATTGCGGATCAAAGCCATCGCCATTGCCTTTACGCACCATGACGCCGTCGCTAGTGGTGACGCCTTGGGGCCACAGCTGCGCGGCGGTGATATCGCTGACCACGGTCGCGCCAAGAATGACGCCACACATCGCAAGTCCCCAGGCGATGCGGCGAACAAGCACACGCGTGGTTTCATGGCGCGCCGCAGCGGGTTGGTGGAGCAAGAACGCGGCGATGGACCAAGCGGCGATCCAGAAAATTCCAGCCAGAGTGAGGCGGCTGTTGAAAGAAATTAAATGCCACCAATCGGAAACATCCTCCATTAAAATACCGCCGCCGGAGTCAAATCTGTCCTTCACCAAACTGCGCGCATGGGCCAAGTTGGATTGCAACTGTGAATCACCAGGCATGATGCGCTGCGCTTGCAGGTAGGAACCAATGCCGCTGCCGATTTGTTTGGCTTGCACTTGCGCGTTGCCCAGGTTGTACAAAAGTTTTCCGTTGGTCACGCCGCTCTTGACCACCTTGTCAAAGCCATTGGCGGCCTGCGCGAAATATTTTTGCGCGGCGGCCGAATCTGTCCGTGCGCTTTCAACGCCTTGGTCATACGCGGTCTGCGCGGCTTGCAATTCGGTGGCGACAGTGTCCTGCACATCAGTAGCGCACAGCGCGCGTGATGAAATGGTGGCGATCGCGCAAAGAATGAGCGGCCAAAGATTTTGACGCGAAGGAATCATGTTTGGATTTCCTCAAGAATGGAGGCGGTTTTGTGACGCCAGGAAAGCTGATCCAATTCGCCGATGAGTGTGGCGGCCTGCGCACGCAAGGATTGCGCGCTTTCACGGCCTTGTGGAGCGAATGCCGCGCGTTCACCCAACGCTAAAATTGAATCAAGTGATTGTAGACACGCGGCATTGGCGCCCGCCATACGCGCAAAGTTTGCCGCGTCGCTTCGGGTCACCGTGCCCGTGGGGCGCATGGTGCGAGCTTCAATAAATCCTTGAATCAATGTGGCTATGGCGGCGACGTCTTTCGCGCCTTCAAGGTTTCGCAGCGCAATCTTGGCGGCGCCACGCGCGCGCGCTAAACCCACGTTGTTCTTGGCGGCTTGATTTTGCCTGCGCAACAAAAGCAAAGTGACCGCCACAAGTGGTGGGGCCGCGAAGACCAAACCCGTGGTCCAACCAACGCTCAGGCGTTGATCGCTCACAAGATCATCATTTGATGCGGCGTTGGCAAAAAGTCCGCCGTCGACTTCGGTCAGGCTGGTCTTAGGCACATCTTTCTTGGCGGCGTTCACGCCATCCAGTGCAGTGCTGGAAATTCGTTCGGCGGGACTTACGCTAATCGCAATTGCCTGGGTTGTGGTCGTGACATATTTGGAAGTGGCAGGATCGAAATAGGAGAACTCAATTGAAGGAATTTCTTTGGCATCAGCATTGAGGGCGCGCAAGGTTTGCGTGAATGTTTTGGTGGAGCCGTCCACGGTTCCAGCCAATGGATCGGACGGCATGCGGAAACTGCGTGTAAGAGCGGGGCTGTCCAGTGGCGGAGGTTGCAGCGCGCGCAATTCCTCCTTGTTGGCTGAAAGACTTTGTACTGAAAGCGTCAGCGTCATGGGATCACCCACCGCGGACTTGGTTGGTTTGGCGCTGGCTTGAATTGCAAATTGCCCAACGGCGCCGCGAAAAGACGCTGGTTTTCCCATCTCTGGTAGCGCTTGAACCACCACGTTGGAGGGCCCCGGAGACATGGAAATCTTTCTTATTCCGCTCAGGGAAAGTTCTGGCGAACCGAAGAAGTCGCGGTTGACGGAAATTCCAGTTGGATATCGCAAATCAATTCGCACATCTCCAATATCCAACGCGCCGATTCGTGCGGCGTTGGTGTTTGTGGTGATTTCATAGACGCACCAACGGGCGCCGTCGCGAATTTCCTCACGGCTAGATGCGGGTTGATTATTTTGAACAAGTTCGCGTATTCGTGGTTCAAACACGCCCCATGAACTCGCGGGCTTGTCAATTAGCTCCCACATTTGTCGCTCATTCAACGAGACATCATGCTCGCGATTGGAATAGGGTCGAATTGCAATTTCTAAAATTAAATCTGCTGCTTGGCCAGTGTATAAAAGAGGTGGTTTGCTTTTTACGGTAACCGCCATCATGTCGCCAGTTTCCGCAGCCGACACGGGGATATTTTGTGGCGGACTTAAATAAGTGCGGCCATCCACAATCATTGTAATTTGCGGCAGAGTTAAAACACCAGCGTGATTGGGCGTCATTTGCACAGTCCATGTGGTGGTGATGCGTCGTGAAGCGACTCCATTTATGTTTTGACGCATGTCCATTCGTTGGGGAGCGCCAACCACCGCGCTAGTGAAGTCCGCGCCTGCAGCAACTTCAGGTGGTTGAGGATCGGACTTGAAATTCACCACCACAACTTGCATGGTAAGTGGTGTGCCCACCCAGCCTTCGCGTTGCTGAAGTTTAAATTCAACAGTTTGGGCAAATGCGTTGCCGCAAGCGCAAAACGCCGCGATAAGGGCAAGAATGCAATGTTGAATACTTGAAGGCATGGGCGCTGTTTACCAATCTTTACCCGCAGGGGCGGACTGAATTCGGCTTACTTTAGCCTTTTTGTCAGCATTGCGTTGCTTTTCTTTGTCGCGCACCATTTGTAAAAGACGCGCGGTTTCCTGCTTATCCATTTTTGTGTCGTCCTTGGAAACGTCTTGAGCAGCCACAGGTTGCGGTTCTTTTTGTTCTTGCCCCTTTTGCTCTTCTGGCTTGGGTTGCTCTTTTTGCTCTTGCTCTTTTTGTTCTTGTTCTTTTTGCTCTTCTGATTTGGATTGATCCTGCTTCTGATCCTGCTTCTGATCCTGCTTCTGATCTTGCTTCTGATCCTGCTTCTGATCCTGCTTCTGATCTTGTTTCTGATCTTGTTTCTGATCTTGTTTCTGATCTTGTTTCTGATCTTGTTTCTGATCTTGTTTCTGATCTTGCTTCTGATCTTGTTTCTGATCTTGCTTCTGATCTTGCTTCTGATCTTGTTTCTGATCTTGTTTCTGATCTTGTTTCTGATCTTGTTTCTGATCTTGCTTTTGGTCCTGCTTCTTTTGCTCCTCTTTCATGATCTTGAGAAGTTTTAATGCGGTCTCGGCATTCACTGCACTATCTTCATCTTGCGGGGTAGCCGCCAATGAATCTTTGAAATGAGTGAACGCCTTTTGAACTTTTTCAATCCCTTTTTCCAAATCAGAAGTCGGCGTTTGTGGCACGCTGGGCACAGGTGTTGCATTTGGGTTTGATTGAGGTTTGGGTTGATCCAAATTTTTGACGGCGTTTGCGTAAATAGCGTTGCCTTCATTAAACATTGATTTTGCCGCCAAATCAGAGGATTCGGTCTCGGCGGAATCTTTGAAAAGTTTTTCAGCCATCGCAAATTCGCCCTGACGAAACTTAGCGATTCCAAGGTTGTATGCCACTTCTTTGGATTGCGGATTCAGCGCGAGTGCTGCTTGCAATTCAAGTGCTGCGTTTGTCCAATCTTCTTTTCGTAACGAGGCCACTCCATTCTTCACGGCGCGCCGATATTCAGTGGAGTCAAATTTTTTCTCAAGTCCGCCCATATTGGTATCTGGAATATCAGCGGGCGCAAGCGTGTTGATATTGCCGGGCAAAGCGAGATCTTTGGTTGTGCGCAAGGGCGGTGTCGCACTTGGCGCCTGGGTCGGTGTGATTGGCGGCGTTGAATTCACTTTGACTTGAAGTGGTGCCGTCTTGGCGGGCTGCGGTGTGGTTTGTTGCGATGCGGGCATCGCGGCTGCAAAAATAAAACTAGCCGCCGCAAGCGCGACAATGTAGTTGTGAACTCGCGTTGGTCGCGCAATCATAATGTTCCGCCTTTCGCGCGACTTTTTGCGCGGGTGTCAGAAATCAAACTTTCACTGAGCAAAATGAAAAGCGCCGCCGCGGCGAACCACTGAAAGCGCGGCGTTTGCCTTCGAACCACGGTTTCTTCTTGTTCAGCTCGTTCCAAATTTCCGATGCTGTCTTTGTATACCTGTGCCATATCAAGTTGCGCCGTGCCTGCTGGAATAAACGCGCCGCCGCCCGCAACAGCCACTTCACGCAGGGCAACGTCATTCATTTTTGTCCATACTTCCTGTCCATCGTGCACAAGCCATCGTGTTGCTTGCGCGCCCTCAGTCACGGGTATGCGCGCGCCATCACGTGAGTCGCCAATGCCAACGGTGAAAATACGAATTCCATTTTCGCTGAACGCTTTCGCCGCGGCTTCGCTTGGCATGCTTTCCATGTCCTCGCCATCGCTCAGAATAATAATGACCTTCGCGCCTTTGCTTTCAACTGGAAAACTTCGCGACGCTAAGCGGATTGCGTCGCCGAGCAGGGTGCCGCCACGAACTGCCGCCTTGGGTTCCAACTCCATGACTGCTTGACGAAAGGCCGCGTAGTTCAATGTCAATGGAACTCGCAATGCGGGGGCGCCAGCGAAATCAATTAGCGCAACGCGGTCGCCACCCAGCGCTTCGCTTGCGTCTATAGCGAATTGTTTGGCACGATCAAGTCGGCTGGGAGTGGCGTCGCCAGCCAACATACTTCGACTGACATCAATGACAAAGGCCACATCTAGGCCGCGTTGTTGCACTTGTTCAACTTGCATTCCCCAGCGGGGATCCATCAGCGCCAATGTGAGCGCAAGCATTCCAAGTATTCCAAGAAACAATCGAAACCAGCCGCGCGCCAAATTTAAATTTGGAATGAGTTGATTTAATAGTGGCCACTCGGCAATGCGTAGCAACAAAATCCGGCGTTTGCGCAAGCCCAAGAAAGCAACCAACACAATCAGCGCGACAAGCCATAGCCATGTCAACGCCCAAGGTTGTGCAAATTGGAAAGATCCACTATTCATGAATGCAACCTCATGGAAGCGTCCTGAATTTGGTGTGCGACAAAAAAAGTTCTAGCGCAAGCACGATCATGGTCAGTGTCAATAGTGAGGGCCACGCAATTCCGGCGAACCGGAATCCTTCCACGGCCAATTCTTTGGCAAGAATGGTTCGCTTCTGCTCCGTCACTGTTTTTTCAAGTTCATCAATTCTGCCGTAAATTTTTTCCAGACTGCTGGTGTCTGTCGCGCGAAAATATTGGCCACCGGTTGCAGTCGCCATTTTCGTGAGCAAGCCCTCATCAATGTTCACGGGTTGCTTCACCATTTGAGTTCCAAATGGTGTTGGCACTGGCATGAGCGCGGTACCGCGTGTGCCCATGCCAATGGCGTACAAGCGAATTCCCAATGATTTGCAGAGTTCCGCGGCGGTCATGGGATCAATGTCGCCCGCGTTATTTTCGCCGTCGGTCAGCAACACTAAAACTTTGCTCTTGATGCGGTTGGCTCCATTGCGATTTTTTCCATCGGTGGCGTCACGTAATTTTTCCGCGCCAAGTGATACAGCGTCGCCAATCGCGGTTCCGTCATCACCAATCGATGGGTCAGCTGGCTTGATGTCTTTCAAGCCTGCGAGCAACCATTCATGATCCATGGTCAGGGGACTCACGCTATCGGCGAAGCGCGCGAACGTGACAAGACCCACCAAGTCATCTTTGCGGCCGGGCAAATTCGCGCCGCCATCAACGAAACGATCGACCACATCTTTCAAGGCGGTCAAGCGATCCACAGGTCGTCCATTGCGTGTGAAGTCCATGGCCAACATGGAACTTGATCGATCAACAACAAGTTCAATGGCCACGCCGTCAGTGAGCGTTGAAGTTTGTTCATTTATTCGCACGGGCCGCGCGATGCACACAATTAACAGCGTCAGTGTCGCCGCGCGCAACGCGTATGGAAGCCAACGCAATGTTGCGGCGGTTCCCGCTCCAGCAAGTTTGGCCCGTTTGACCACGCTGAAGGTCATGGCGGGTTGGTTGCGCCGTCGCCACAGGCGCCAAAAAGCCGCCAAAACCAAAGGTAAAAGCAGCAACATAAAGCCTTCGCTTAATTCAAAGTGATTCATAAGCGCGCCTCCGATGTCGCTTCCGATGTGGGCGCGTGCGGGGCACTGTTGTCCGTTGGCAAAGATTCCAGAACAAATCCACGCGCCGCGTCAAGTCCGCGGTCGCATTCGTTTGGTCCGGGTCGCTGCGCTGCGTATTTCACCATGTCAGCCGCGCGTAGAAAAGACGCCAGCAATCGTTGGTGGTCATCGATAATTTGCGGATGGTGGCGCGCCGCGGCAAGAAATTCTTTGGTGGTTTGCTCCGGCGCGCAAATGCCGAAGCGGCCTTCAACATAATGGCGCACCGTGTCCGACAACAGCACATAGAAATCAAGCACCAACCCCTTGTTGGGTAATTGGCGCGCTGCCAATTCATCCAATTCGCGCAACGCGCGTTCATGTGGCGCCTCGATATAAACGGGACCGCTTGGTTTGTGAAACCACCATCGATAGGCGCCAATGGACAGCACCGCAATCAATACGCATACGCCAATGATCCAAGCCCACTGCGTTTCAAGTGGCACGTCCACCGCGTCTTTAATATCTCGAAATGCGGCCGGATTAAATTGACCCTCTAGACGTGATTGCACGGCGATGTCAAGCGGCGGACTTTTCAGTGTGATTTCTTTGCCGGCACCATCGCGAACGACAACTTCAAATGGGGGCACCTGAATTTTTTCACCACTTTCAAAAGTAATCAAGGTGAGTTGCTCGGCCACACGCTCTGGAAACGCCGGATTTTTGGCCAGGGGCGCGCTGGCCCGCACTTCAAAATTGCCTACATTCTTGCTGAAATTTGGCATGGTCACGCTTGTGTCCACGCCGCGATCCACTTCGACCACGACGCGCAACGGGTCGCCCACGCGAATTTCAGAATTGGCAGTGGAGACGCGCAAGGTCACTCCGGCCTCCGTGGTTTCTACGCTGAGTGGTTTTGGCGCTTTGACATCCGAGCTCTTATGGCACATCACCAGCGCGCTTGAAAGCGCAATCAGAATCGCGGCATGATTCAATTTCATCTTGCCCTCCGCGATTCGCGGCGTCGGAACACTTCCGTGAGGGGTTTCACAAAATCAACGCCGGTTTCCACTTCAACTGGATCCATTTTTAAACGCATAAATGTTTGCTGCAATTGAAGACGGTCCTGCGCCGCTTGATTGGCAAAGCGGGCGCGCACGCCGCGATTCCCAGTGTCCATCATAAATCGCTCGCCAGTTTCGGGATCCTGCACTTCGATCAATCCAACATTGGGCAAGCTTTGTTCGCACCGATCAGAGATCACAACAGGAATGCAATCATGTCGGCGCCTGGCGATGGCCATGGAGCGCTCCCATCCAACGTCTTGAAAATCACTGATCACAAATAGCACGCTACGTTTGCGCACAATGCCTAGAACTTCGTCGATCGCGGCGGCAATACGAGTGCCCTTGCCTTTGACTTCAAGCGCAAGCAACTCACGCACGATGCGCAAGACATGGCGCGTGCCCTTGCGCGGCGGAACAAATCGTTCAATGCGGTCGGTGAAAGCCAGCAAGCCCACCTTGTCACCGTTGCGGATAGCGCTAAAAGCGATTGTGGCCGCTATTTCCGCCACCATTTCGCGTTTGAGAGAGCCCAGCGTTCCAAAGTCCTGGCTGGCGGAAAGATCGACCGCCAACATGACGGTGAGCTCGCGCTCCTCCTTGAAAATTTTAATGTGCGGGCTTCCTACGCGCGCGCTGACATTCCAATCAATGGAGCGAATGTCGTCGCCCACAATGTATGGACGCACTTCTTCAAACTCAATTCCACGGCCGCGAAATGCGGAGTGATAATTTCCTGAAAGCACCTCGCTGGTGATGCGGCTGGTTCGAATTTGAATTCGACGCACTTTGCGAATGAGTTCGGTTGCGTTCATGATCTTTCACCATTCACAGCGCGCGGGTCAAGGTACTGGAACATGCTCCAAGAGCATCTTCACAATGTCATCGCTTGTTTTTTCCAAGGCCTCGGCTTCGTAACTTAGGCCAATGCGGTGGCGCAACACATCCAAAGCCACATCCTTAACGTCTTGCGGCGTGACGTAGCCGCGACCATCCAGAAATGCCTTGGCGCGACTGGCAATAGTCAACGCAATGGTGGCGCGCGGACTGGCGCCATATTGAATGAGGTCCTTCACCGGAATTTTCACGCTGCCTGGATCACGCGTGGCCACCACCAGATTCACAATGTAATCCTTGATGCGCTCATCAATGAAAATATTGTCGACAATCACGCGCGCGTTGGCGATGTCCTCTGGTTTGAGAACGGGTCGAATATGTGTCGCAGTTGTGGTGCGCGCCATGCGGTCCAAAATCTGCCGCTCTTCCTTTGGACTTGGGTATTTCACCACTAATTTCAGCATGAAACGGTCCACTTGCGCCTCCGGCAAACTGTACGTTCCCTCTTGCTCGATGGGATTTTGCGTGGCCAGAACCAGAAACGGATCAGCCATTGGAAATGTCTCACTGCCAATGGTGACTTGCCGCTCTTGCATGGCCTCTAGCAACGCGCTTTGCACTTTGGCTGGCGCGCGATTAATTTCATCCGCCAAAATAATGTTGGAGAAGATTGGACCTTTCTTCACCACAAAGTCGCCGGTGTTGGCGCGGTAAATCAAAGTTCCAATCAGATCCGCCGGCAGCAAATCGGGAGTGAATTGAATGCGCTGAAAATCCGTTTGAATAGCCTTGGCCAATGTGCTGACCGCGGTGGTCTTGGCAAGACCGGGAACGCCCTCAATTAAAATATGTCCGTTGCCAAGCAAGCCAATCACCAAACCTTCAAGCAGATCGTGTTGACCAACGATCACTCTTTGCATTTCCCCGATCAAGCCTTGAAATGGTTTAGCGGCAATTGCAACTTGGCGTTCGAGTTCTTGAATGTCGACATTGTTGGTTTGAGTCACGATTGTTTTCTCCGTTTTGATTGTGGCGAGTTACGGCGGTTTCTTGAATTGGTTCGCAGAATGCGTTTGGTTCATTGTGCCAATTTTTAGAAATTGTGTGGGTCGCATGATTCTTCATACGCAATGAATTTAGCCGCCGTGTGTCGTTTGCTTTTCATCGCTACATTTAATGGTTATGACAGCCAAAACCACACCGATTGCTTGGATTGGCTTAGGAATTATGGGCACTTCCATGGCGGGACATCTTCTGGATGCGGGCTATTCGCTGACTATTCATACGAGAACAAAGGCACGCGCCGAACCGCTTTTGGCGCGAGGTGCGAAGTGGGCGGGATCAAGTGAAGAAGCCAGCGAAAACTGCGAGTTTGTTTTTGCCATGGTGGGCATGCCCTCGGAAGTTGAGCATGTATTTCTGGGCGCGCAAGGAATTCTAAAAGCAAAAAATTCACCGCGCGTGATTGTGAACATGGCCACAAGTTCGCCCACGCTTGATCGTAGGATTGCAAAGATTGCAAATGCGCAAGGCATTGGTTTTCTTGACGCGCCAGTTTCTGGCGGCGATTTGGGCGCGCGCAACGCGACTTTGTCAATCATGGTTGGCGGCGAGGTATGGGCGCTTTCCGAGGTCATGGGGTGCTTTGAACGCATGGGAAAAATAATCGTGCATCATGGCGATGTCGGCAGCGGACAACTTTGCAAAGTGGTGAATCAACTTTTGGTGGGCGCCAACATGGTCGCCGCCGCCGAGGCGCTGACCTTGAGCAAGGAAACTGGACTTGATTCCTGGAAAATGTTGGAGAGCGTGGGCGGCGGGGCGGCGAGTTCATGGACCCTTGCAAACCTGGTCCCACGCATGTTGCGCGACGATTGGGACTCTGGTTTTTCATTGGCATATCTGGCGAAAGACTTGAAAATAGCCATGGAAACCTGCCAAGAATTGGGTCTTCAATTGCCCGGTTTAGCCCTTTCTCAGCGTCTTTATAGCCGTTTGGATGAATTGGGCCATGGCGCCCACGGAACCCAGGCGCTTTTGAAACTGTGGAAGCAGGCGGAGTCTTCACTTTCTAGCGATTAGGAGCACTTGGCGAAAGTGAACATTTTGGCTACATTTTGTGGCTCGCCGCATTCTGCGGCATTCAGGAGATTTCATGGCCACTGCAACAGCTTCAATTAAACCCGGAACAAAAGTCACTTACAAGGTCATCAAGATGCCCGCCGCAGAAAGCGTGCGCAAGACCATCTTCCGCCTTATGCGCATGGAGGCCCGCGTGCAGAAAGCGTTGGACTTGCTCGCCAAGCGACGCGCCAAGACCGACAACAAACATAATCAACGCGGTGGTCGCACGTGGATCAGCCGCAAGACCGCCAGCCGTGTGGTGGTGTTGAAGCCAGGAATTTCATTCACCATTTCTTACACCAATCAATTGGCGCCAGATATTCGCAGCGTGCAAAAGTATCTTCAGCAAACATCGAAGTAATTTTTGCTGCGCACAAAATAAATCAACGCGTCGCAAGGCGCGTTTTTTATTTTTTGCAAAAACTGAGCTGCAAAAACCTAACTACAAAAACAGAGCTATAAAAACCGAGCTATAAAAACAGAGCTGTAAAAACCGAACGGCAAATTCCTAGCGGCTTAAAATGGCGTTTCGAATGGGAACCAGCACGCTTGGAATCACGCGCTCTTCCGCCAGTCGTTCCGCGTGACCGGCCAGCGCCGCCATGGCGGCAGGCAAATCTTCCAGTTTGGCAATGGGTGAAGTTCGACGCACGGTCAGAAACACGCTAATGGGTTCGCTCGGAAATCGCAGCGGCGTCATGTCCAGTCCCTTGGTGCGGCTTTTAATTTCTACAAATGCCTTCACGCCATCTTCTTGGTCAAGGGAAAAACCAATGAACGGCTGCACATCGGATGGTTCATCGCGGTTTTTTTCAATGAGTCCACCCAGCGGACTATCCGCCAGAAGCGCGTCAAAGATAATCGCGTCGCGGTTGCCTTCGGCCTCAAAGTCAAAGCCAAAGACAAGCTCCAAATGATCTATGTCCAGCGGTCGAATTGACAAAAACCACGGAGCCGTCTCCAACACCAATCGATGCAATCGATAGGCCTCATTCAGATCCGACGGATTCACCGAACCACTGCGCAGACTTGTTTGACGCAGCGCCACCCACGAATAATTTCGCTGCTCGTCCTCGGCGCTTTCCAATGAAATTTCGTGGTCGTAGCGTTTTAGTTCTTGCAGCGCAGGCATGCCCACGCGCAATCGATCAAACAACTCAAGCACGGATTCGCGACCCCATGGCAAATCCATTTTCATGGTCAACTTGTGATTGACATAAAAGTCGCGGCAAACATTGTGCACTGAATCCGTCATGGGCTTTGCAGTGTACGAAAGCGCTAGCGCCGATGCTGCAGCAGCCAGCGCACAATGGGTTCCACTGGCGAAAGTGAAGCCACCACTAAATCCGCATTGCACGCCGTGAGTTGTTCAACGGAAAATTGCCCGGTTGCGACCGCCAGGCACA
>CANJIC010000044.1 GCA_947474205.1 Planctomycetaceae bacterium
CAAGCATCTCGAAAAATGTGTGGTGGTAGGTGTCGCGTCCAACATCTTCAAGATCGTTGTGCTTGCCGCCGGCGCGAATGCACTTCTGCGTGTCAACGGCGCGTTTGTAATCGCGCGCGCCACGACCAAGAAACACATCCTTGAATTGATTCATGCCCGCGTTGGTGAAGAGCAGCGTTGGATCGTCGTGCGGCACCACCGGACTTGACGGCACAATAGTGTGGCCGGCATGTTGAGCGAAATAATCCAGGAATGTTTTACGAATGTCGGCGGCGCGCTGCATCAAGCGATTCTAGAAATCTGTGGCTATCCTGCTTGCATGACGCAGCACAATTCCAAGCGACTCTTTATTGGCGGCAATTGGAAAATGAACGGCACGCGCGAGGCGGCAACGCTTTTGACCACTGATCTTGTGACGGCCTTTGAACCGCTGGCCATGAGCGTGGATGCCGCGGTATTTGTGCCATTTCCATATTTACATCATGTTGGCGGCATAATTCGCGCAAGTGGCTTGATGCTGGGCGCGCAGCAAGTCAGCGCCGAGGCCAACGGCGCATTCACGGGGCAAGTCAGCGCGGAAATGTTGCTTGATGTTGGCGTGCAAATTGTAATTATAGGACATTCAGAGTGCCGCAAATTGCTAGCCGAGTCCGATGAATTGATTGGCGAAAAAGTTGCAATCGCTGTTTCTACAGGACTTTCCGTCATGCTTTGCGTGGGCGAAACGTGGGAAGAACGCCAAGCTGGCCACGCAGAAGCCGTGTGCCAGCGCCAGATTTCCGCCGCCCTGAAAGGCATTCATTTGGACCACATGGGCGCCATTCATATTGCCTACGAGCCAATTTGGGCCATTGGAACGGGTCGATCCGCCAGCCCTCAGGACGCCGCTCTCAGCCACGCATCGCTGCGGAAGGACATCGAAGATCTGTATGATCCTTCGCTCGCTGCTGCGACCCGAATCCTTTACGGAGGTTCGGTGAATCCCGCAAACGCGACATCCTTGTTTGCGCAACCTGAAATTCAGGGAGCGCTTGTCGGGGGTGCCAGTTTGAAGGCGGCGGACTTTGCTTCAATTCTTCGAAGCGCATCACAGGCGACAAGCAGTCGCCCTAATTAGGAGTTGGATTTCATGAGTGTCTTCTTCACCGTTTTAACTTTTCTTTTCATCTTGGTCAGCGTCGCATTGGTGCTGGTCATTCTTGTGCAACGACCGCAGGGTGGCGGACTTGCCAGCGCCTTTGGTGGCGGCGGTGGAACGGACACGGCGTTCGGCGGACGCACTGGTGACGCGCTCACGGTTGGAACAGTTTCTGTATTTGTTGTGTATTTAATTCTTGCGATGGCGCTGAACATATTCAATCCGCAATCAACACTTATTTCCGCGGAGGAAGCCGCCAAGAGTGAGGCCGCGAAAGCAATTCCTGCGGCGACCACGCCTGAGTCGTCTGGCTCAACAGCGCCCGCAACTTCGATACCAGTGACGCCTGTGACAATTCCGCCAGTTGATGTCGCCGCTCCGGTCGCCGCTCCAATTCCAGCGACGCCAGTTCCTGCTCCTGCGGCGGCTGATCCATCAGCGCCGCCCGCAAGTAGTCCTGCGGTAAATCCAGCAGTAAATCCAGGGAAAACGCAACAATTATGATTCGCTCCATGACCGGCTTTGGAGCTGCGTCAGGAACGCACGAAGGTCTTCATCTTTCACTTGAAGTGCGCTCGGTCAACAATCGTTTTTTTAAAGGCGTCATTCGTTTACCCAGCGAGTTGTCACCGCTTGAAGGCGAACTTGAGGCGAAGTTGGCGGCGAAAGTTGCGCGTGGCAGCGTCACGCTGACGGTGCGCGCCACGGATTCAAGCACTCGCGGCGCTGGTCGAATTAACACCGAAGTTTTAAAGAGTTACTTGCAGCAACTTGAAAGCGTCATGCCCGATGGACGCAAAGGTTCGCTGGATGCCAGCGCGTTGTTGTCCTTGCCCGGCGTAATCATTGACGATGGCTCGCAAAAAATGTGCGAGACCGCGCGCGCGTGCATTGACGGGTTGCTTGATCAAGCCATTGCCCACATGAATGAAATGCGCAAGTGCGAAGGCGAGGCGTTGCGCGGGCAACTTGTGAATTTTGGCGCGGCGCTGAATGAGCGACTAAAGGAAATTGCCGCGCGCGTTCCAGATGTGGCCAACTTGTACCGCGAACGTTTGCGCACGCGCATGCAGACATTGCTGGCGGAAGTTGGCGCCACCGTGCGTGAAGAGGATTTGCTTCGTGAAGTGGCGGCCTTTGCCGAGCGCAGCGACATTGCCGAAGAAGTGCATCGACTTGAGGGACATTTGCAGCAATTTTCGCAGCTTTTAGATCCCAAGCGCCCCGACGCCGTTGGCCGCGCGTTGGATTTCTTGTCGCAGGAAATGTTGCGCGAGGCCAACACCATTGCCAGCAAAGCTTCCGACTATGAGATCAGCAAGCGCGTGGTTGAAATGAAGACCGCCATTGATCGAATCAAGGAGCAAGCCGCGAATGCCGAGTGAGGCGTTGGCGGGCGAATTGTCGCTGAATGAAATTAAAGAAGTCATCAGCCACTGGGACGTGGGCGTGGTTGATGCAGTCACGCCGATGCAGGGAGGCAGTCGCCAAAGTCCAAAGGCGCGCATCGTGACAAATCAAGGCGTTTTTGTGCTCAAGCGAAGATCGGTGAAAAGTATCGATTTGGAGCGTGTTCGCTTCGCGCATCACGTGATGTTGTCGCTTGGCATTGCGGGGTTGCCAATCGCGCTTCCGCAGTTCGCGCGCGATCACACCACTTATTTTTTAAATTCACAATCAATTTTCGAGTTGTTCATTTTCATCAACGGCAATCGCTGGCAACGACTGCCTTCACAAGCATTCGAGTCTGGAAAAACACTGGCCCATTTGCATCAAGTTGCGTTGATGATGACATGGCATGGCCACGTGAATGCTTCGTGCTTCCACGGAAATTTAGCAGTGGTTGAAGCCCTGCGGCGCGCGCCCGCGGCGATACAGCGGGCCAATCAGGGACAATCCAACGGGGTGGAGAATGTGTGCGAGCAGATCTCTGCTCTTTACCAAGATGCTTCCAGGCGCGTTGAAGATTTAGAGTTTCAAGCGCTTGATAGTCAGGTTGTGCATGGCGATTGGCATGCTGGAAATGTTTTATTTGATGGCGATCGTATTTCCGGGATTCTTGATTTTGACTCCGCGCGATTGGAACCAGCGATTGTGGATATCGCCAATGGACTTCTACAGTACGCGGCCCGACCGGGCTCCAAGCGCAATGTGCCGCAATGGCCGCACGAACTTGATGAAAAAATGTTCTCAAGTTTCGCGCGCGGATTCGCAAGCGTCGAATCACACTATGTCATGAAGTTCTTGAATATGGTGCCATTGCTTATGATCGAGGCATGCATCGCGGAAGCCGCCATTCCAATTTCACGCACTGGAATGTTCTCCACCATTCCTGGCGAGCACATTTTGGAGTTTGTGCTGCGCCGAAGCACGTGGATTCGCAATCACTCGCAGGAGTTGGTGCGGCAACTCGCCGCGGAGATCACGCCGTGAATTTTTCAAGAGGCATACTTTGAGCCGATGTTGTTTCCATTTCTTGGCAAATCGCATGGCTGCAAGTTTTATTCTTGGCATGGCAGTGATGTGCGCCGCGCCCGAGTTGTTGTTGGCGCAAGCTGACAATCCTCCAGCGGATATTCCCGCGGTCAACCCCGTGGAACCCGCGGGCAATCAAGTCAACAAGCCCGAAACGAAGCCAGCCAAAAAGCAGCTGAATCAGGGCGCGAACCAAAGAATGCGTGTTCCGATGTTGAACCCGGTGAATGCCAACGCAAATCAAAATATAATTTTTCAACAAGCAATGGCAAACCGCAACGCGCTTGGTGGAATGAATTTGGGCGAAGATCGAATGGCGCAGGCCATGTCGCCGGAGCGGCTTGCAAATGTGCAACCGCCTCCCGAGGTGTTGCAGTTGCTTCCAGATTTGAATGATCCGTCATTCAAAGTGCGTGAGGCGGCCTCACAAAAGTTGCTTGAGCCAACAATTTCCGACGAGGCGATTTGGGCGGTGCTTGACCGATTCACTTTAAGTGATGAGGCGCGAAGCCGACTTCTGACCGCGGCCGTGCGCCGAGTTGGTGAGCGGCCGCGCGGCGCGCTTGGCATTCGCATGGATCAAGCTCCCATGGATCGACCAGGCGTTGTGATTCGCTCAACCTTGACTGGATTGCCCGCCGAAAAATTTCTCAAGGCGGGAGATGTCATAGAGGAAATTGAAGGCGTGCCAGTGCTGACCACTATGGATCTTGTGGATTCGATCCGCAATTTCGCACCTGGGCGCGAAATTAAAATCAAGTTGCGCCGCCCCGACATGGACGCGCAAGGGCGGCCGTTGATTGGACCAGATGGAAAAACCAACGATCGCCCGGTGGATATTGTCATGCCGCTTGGCAACGCCGAGGATCTGAACAAAGCCGAGCCTGGCGATGGTCAAGCCGCGCTCAATATGCAACTTCAGCAACGGGCATCGGAGGGAAAAATGATTCTTAGACGCTTTGCCGAGCCCGCATCCAACTCAAATAACGCGTTGCCGGCCGATACCCCGTAAGTCGCGGCGCGAAACAGCGCGCCATCACGCGAAAAATAATTCAAACAATTTACGCTCCAAGTGGATTGCGGAAGTGGTGGTCTTGAACTGGCGCCACGATGTCAAGCACCGACATCAGAACCATGGACGGACTGGCAATGGCAGAGACGTTGTGAATAATGTTCTTGGGGTAATACGAAAGAACCGGCTCGGTTTCTTTTCGATAGACCTCGAAGCGATGATGGATCACCTTCTCATCGGCGTCGTCAAGACGATTTTCTTTCAGCGCGCGGCGGCGCATGCGGCGCACCATCTCGGCCTCATCGGGGCAAACCAAATGCAGCACGGCAAGAACATCAAGATGGTCCTTCAGGGCTTTGGCTTGGCTGACGGTGCGCGGAATTCCATCAAGCACCAATAAATCTTGCGCGGGCTTGAAGATGCTCAGCGACACTTGCGCCTTCATGTTGTTCTGCCACATTTCAACGGTGAGTTCATCTGGAACCAACTCGCCCTTGCTGGAATGCGTCATGAATTTTTTACCTAGCGAGCTTGTCAAATCAAGCGAGCGAAAAACATCGCCGCAGGCAAGATGAAAGAAGCCGGGAATTTCACCAAGGATTTTTCCTTGAGTGCCTTTGCCAGAACCGGGTGATCCAAAAAGAAGAATGCACTTGTATCGATGACTCATGTGGGCTCCTGTGTTGCGTGCGGAGTATGCCATAGGAACGCGTTCTGCGAAAGGCAATGGTGGTTACTCTTGCGGCGTGGAATTTCCCAAATACGAATGGCATTCCCGCGCGACGGCCCGTGATTCATCCATTGGATTTCGCGAACGCGTGATTCGCGGCCGTGGATTGGGTGGCGAGCGCAACGCGCAATTGTTCGCCACCAATCAGCCGCCACTGGCCTTGATGCATGACCCCGGTTCGCTCAAGGGCGCCGACGATGTGGCGCGCGTGTTGGATCGCTGGATCACCCAAGGCAAACGCATCGCGGTGTACGGCGACTACGACGCCGATGGAATTTGCGCCACCGCCATTTTGATCCGCTTGTTTCGTCAACTCAATGTGCAGCCGGCGCCCATTGCGTACATACCGCATCGCGTGATCGAAGGCTACGGTTTGCACAACGAGGCGCTGGATGAATTGCGCGCGCGCGAGATTGAAGCCGTCATCACCGTGGATTGCGGCGGCTCCTCCGTTGAGGAGGCGCAACACGCGCGCGAGTTGGGAATTGAAATGGCCATCACGGATCATCATCGCTTGCGCTATGACGACCAAGGCAATGTTCAGTTGCCACCCTGCGAGGCGATCGCGCATCCGGACTTGGGCGACACGCCGTTTCGCGCAATATGCGCCGCCATGGTGGCGTTGAAAGTGGCCAAGCGATTGATTCGAATTCGCACGGGCGACACGCCGCCGCAACTTCTGCGCCAATGGATTGTGAATGAGGCGCTGCCGCTTGCGGCCGTGGCCACCGTGGCGGATGTCATGCCCATGATCGATGAAAATCGCGTTGTGGTTGCCAGCGGTTTGGCGGTTCTGAAAAACACCAGCGTGATGGGGCTGCGTTGTTTAATTCCAAGCGCCGCGCTTGGCGGCGCGCAACTTGACGCCAGCGTGATTGGATTTCAAATTGCGCCGCGTTTGAATGCCGCGGGTCGGCTTGAGCACGCTACGCAAGCGCTTGATTTGCTTCTAAGCGACAACCCCGCCGACTGCAAAAATATGGCGGCAAAATTGAATGAATTGAACAATGTGCGCAAGCAGGACACTGAAGCCATGGTTGCAGTGGCGCGCGAGAAAGCGGTGGCCGCGTCGCTGCACTCCGCGGATCGGTGTTCCATTGCCATGGCTGACAAAAGTTGGAATCCCGGCATTCTAGGTTTAGCCGCGGGCAGACTTTCCGAGGAATTTGCGCGCCCCGTGATGTTGTTTGGCGCCAGCGACAGCGGTTGGAAAGGTTCGGGCCGCGCGCCCAATGGATTTGATTTGCACGAGTGCTTGACCAACTGCTCCAAATATTTCACCAACTTTGGCGGGCACGCGGCGGCGGCGGGCGGCTCCATGAACTTCGATCAATTCGATTTGTTTGCGCCCCAGTTTGAGAAATTTTCCAAAATTCAAATGCGCGATGGTGTGCAAAAGCCCGCGCTGGAAATTGACGCGGAACTTTCTTACGGCGTGTCCAAGGATAAAAAAACCATGGCGTCGATTCAGTCGCTTGGTCCATTTGGCCAAGGATTTTCTGATCCAAATATTCTGATGTGTAATTTGCAAGTGTTGCGCACGGACATTCTTGCGGGCACGGGTTTGAAATTGTTGGTGCAGGACGACGCCGGCGCCAAGGGCGAACTTATTTTGTGGCGCAACGCGCAGCATCGAAATTTATTCACGCCAGGCCGGCGCTTTGACGCGGTGGGTTGTCCAAAATCCAGCAGTAATCCTCGCTTTCCGCCGTCGGTGCATGTGAAAGACATTCGCTTTCACGACGCGTCAACGCCGGCGTGATTTTATTTTGCATTGTGCCGCAGTGTTGTCGCGGTCAAGAATTTTGATCGGACGCGCCCAACGCGCAATCACTTCACGCCGGTTTTACATCACAAATTCTTCGCCGCGGCGGATGGATTTGATCGTGGTTCGATTGCGCAAATCATTGGCTTCAAGCGCCGCCAGCGGACCAATCTCAATCTTGGCGTCCACGCTGCCATCGGTTCGCCGCGGAATAATCACGCTCACGCTTTCAAGCCACGCGCCGTTGCGGTCGCTTTGAATGCGGTGGCTACTTGCGGGGCTGTCCTCGCCTTCGGCGTTTTTAATGGGAGCGAATTCCTCCATGCGGCTGGTCTGAAGCGTAATGCTTGAACGCGCCAATGGCAGCGCGTCGAAAATAAAACATTCAAACTTGTACGCGTTGGGTTTGTCTGGATTCGTGTGCGCGCCAGTGGCGGCGTCGAAGCAGGGGACTTTTTTATGCGCACGGTGCCACGGAAGTTGCGTCTCACCGCTGGTGGCAAGTCGCATTGCAAATTCAACCGAGAGCACATGCACCGCAATGTTGGCGGCGCCAAAGGCAAGTTCACCGGCCGCGTCGCGTTGATGCGCCATGGCGCTTGGCAAATCCGAATATTCAATCACAGTGGTTCGGCTACCCGCATCGGTTGGAATGTTGCACAAAACACCCACTTTTTCCGCGGCATTTCGCTTAGGCACGCACTTGCTGCTCATCTCGCCGCTGGATCCCGGCGCGCCAACATGCGCGCCAAGAAAAATTGGATCAATGGCGCGCACCAGTGGATTGTCAATTTGAAAGTAACTCAGTTGCGTAATTCCACGCGTGGACATTTCCTTCAGCGCGCCGGAACTATGCAGCGCGCGAATGGCGCCGCCGTGACCATCAGGATTTGTCGCCACTTCGCCCGCGGCGGACATGAGAATTTTTCCATCAGCGTCGGTGCATGGAACCACGCCTTGGGGAATAAAAACATGCTCATGTTTTTGACGGCCAAAATAATTATTGTCGGCGAAGAACGCCTGCGTGTCGGCGTCGTTCTGCGGACTGGTCATAATGAACCACGGAATGCGAACGCTGTAGCGCCGCTCCGTGGCCAGAATTTGTTCGGCGAACACGCGAAAGAGCGGCTTGCCCGTGACCACCGTCGCGGGATAGGTGCCCTTGGGTCCGCGCCAACCAAGACGCGTGCCTTGACCGCCGGCCACCGTGAACGCTGCGACTTGTCCGCGCCGAATCATCTCCTCACCCGCAGCGCGAAAATCAACCGCGCTCGCGGTGTCGTAACGAATGACATTGGGTGGAGTCAGAACGGAAAGGTCGCGCGACTTTTGCGAACTGGTTTGCGCCAGCATGTCCGCCAGTTCCTCCAGCGGCAATGAATTGATTTGATTTAAAAAACGCGTCAACGCCTGCGCGCCCAATGTGTCCGCGCCCACAAGCAGATGCTCTTGTTGCGCGCGCTTCAATCGCTCAGTTGTTTCTTGCATTCGGTCCATGTTCAGAATCTGTCCTTCGCGTCTCAATGGTTCGATAAGTGATTCACTTTTTCGCGCCGCCGCTCATGGACTCTGGCGACTCCGGGTCGCTCCAGCCATCGGGCCTATGTCGCACAATCAAACCGCGGCGCAAATAAATCACTTGCTCGCAAATATTGGTGGAGTGATCGGCGATTCGATCAACGGCTTTCACCACGGCCAACAATCGAAATGCAAAGCCCGCGCTGAAGGCGCCGCTTTCGACTTGCATTTCGGTGTCCAACAAAATTTCTTTTTTGAATCGCTCCACAGTGTCGTCAAAGAGCAGCACTTGGCGCGCCAATTCAGCGTCCTCGCGTTCAAGCGAGCGCGTGGCGTCGCGCAACATTCCAAGAACGCTGTTGGCCATCACGCGAAAAGTGTTGGGCACGCGCTCCTTAAATGAGCGCGGATCAAACACGCGCTCGGCAATGGTCACGCCCGCGTCGGCGATGCGCTCGAGTTCGTTGTTCACTTTCACCATGGTCAGCACGCAGCGAATGGCGTGCTCATCGGTTTGTCCCATCGCTAAAAGGGGCACGCTGGCGCGCTCAATTTCAACATCGGCTTTGTCAATCGCCTCATCGGCAAGAACCACTTCGCGCGCCTTTTCGGTGTCGGAGTCAAAGAAACAATCCACGGCTTGCGTGCACAGATCCATCACGCGGCGTCCTTGAACCGTCATTTCTTTTTTTAGCGACGCAAGTTGTTGGTCAAATGCACTCATCGATTGCGATCTTAGCGGCTACTCTTTATTCGTGCCTCTCCTAAGCGTTAATGTTGATCATGTTTGCACGCTGCGCCAAGCCCGCAAGGGCGTGGAGCCAAGTCCTGTGCTCGCCGCCGAGCAAGCCGAACTTGGCGGCGCCAATGGAATCACCGTTCATCTGCGCGAAGACCGTCGACATATTCAAGACGCCGATGTGCGCGCGTTGAAGCACCATGTTTCCACGCGGCTTCATCTTGAAATGGCGGCCACCAAGGACATGGTTGCGTTTGCGATAGAGATCAAGCCCGCC
The DNA here is from genome assembly GCA_947474205.1 of Planctomycetaceae bacterium. Next base: position 9,655 of record CANJIC010000044.1, read on the forward strand.
ACGGCCATGTTGGTGCCGGAGCGTCGCCAAGAGTTGACCACCGAAGGCGGTCTTGACGCTGCGGGACAAATTGCGTGGCTGAGTGAAGTTGTGAAAATGCTCGCGGGCGCGGGCATTCCGGTGAGCCTGTTCATTGACGCGGATCGCAAACAGATCGACGCGGCGCACAAAGTTGGCGCAAGTATTTGTGAATTGCACACGGGGCCGTGGGCGCACGCGGTTGAATCACAACAGGGAAAAATTAGTGGAGCGCGTTCCGATGTGGAACTGGCCACATTGTTGACGGCCGCGCGCCACACGCGCGAACTTGGTTTACAACTCAATGCTGGTCACGCGCTCAATGTCGCCAATGTCGGGCCAGTGGCGCGGCTGCCGCAACTGCATGAACTTCACATTGGACATTCCATTGTCAGCCGCTCTATCTTTGTAGGCATGAAAGAAGCCGTGCGAGAAATGAAATCCGCCATGGGGGAAAACCACACATGAATGCACACTCCAAATTAAAGTTGCCTGGTTGTTGGACCGCCATGGTCACGCCATTTACAAGCGACGGTGAGCGCGTTGACGTGGAATGTTTCAAGCAGCAGATTCGCGCCCAAGCCGAGGGCGGTGTGACTGGAATTGTTCCCTGCGGCACAACCGGCGAGGCGCCAACATTGTCCGCGCAGGAACATGAACATGTTGTCGCAACCGCGGTGGACACGGCGAAGTCTTTCAACATGCAAGTCATGGCGGGCGCGGGCAGCAACAGCACCGCAAGCGCCGTGAAGTTGCACAAGTTGGTCGCCTCCTTGGGCGCCGACGCGGGGCTTCATGTTGCGCCGTATTACAACAAGCCCAATCAAGAGGGTATTTACCAGCATTTCATGCATATTGCTGACGCCTGCGACTTGCCCGTTGTTCTGTATTCCATACCGGGCCGCTGTGGCGTGGCCATTGTGCCGGAAACAGTGGAGCGACTTTGCAAGCATCCAAACATTGTCGCCATTAAAGAAGCCACCGGCAGCGTTGAATCCGCCACGGACATTCGCCGTCGTTGCGCGCTGCCTATTTTGTCGGGCGACGATGTGCTCACGTTGGCATTCGCGTCGGTCGGCGCCATTGGCGTGGTCAGCGTGATTAGCAATGTCATGCCTGCAATGGTGCAGTCACTTATTCAAGCGTGCTTGAAAAATGACTTTGCCGCGGCGCGAGCGATTCATGAAAAACTTTTGCCGCTTTCAAAAGGGTTGCTGTCGCTGGACACCAATCCAGTGCCGATTAAATCCGCCATGCAACTTCTTGGTCGCGATAGCGGCGCGGTGCGCCTGCCACTGGTCAAGGCGACGGCGGCAACGCACAAATCCATTGGCGAACTTTGCAAACAAGCGGGCTTGATCTTGAAACAACCAGGCGTCATTCAAACGGAGAGCGTGCATTGAGCGATCTGCATTCGGCGCAATACAATCTTGAGAATTTGCCCTATAAAGTGGCTGTTTTGTGCTATGTGTGGGACAATCAAGGGCGTGTGTTGTTGTTGCATCGCAAGAAGCAACCCAACATTGGAATGTGCAGTCCCATTGGCGGCAAGCTTGAAGTGAGTCAAGGCGAAGGTCCGCATCAGTGCGCCATTCGAGAAATTTCCGAGGAGGCTGGCGTGACTCTTGCCAGCGACGATGTCCGTTGCATGGGCGTGGTCAGCGAGCGGGGATACCAAGGCTCCATGCATTGGTTGATCTTCTTGTTCGAGACAACGCGCAACATTGATCCCGCGCTGATTCCTGAAAATGAATTTGAAGAGGGGCGCTTGGAGTGGGTCCCAGTGAGTGAAGTGGAAACGCGCGAGATTCCGTGGACCGATCGTCACATTATGTGGCCAGCGGTTCGCAAGCACAGGGATGGCGGATTCTTTATGGTGCATATTGATTGCTCCACTCAGCCGCCGCAACATGTCATGTGCGAAAGCAAGTTGCCCGCGTCATTTCAAAAATAATTCCGCGCTTCTCACGCGGGCAAGCCAGCGCTTGCGGCCACTTCATCGGCCAATGCGTTGGCCGCGTCCGACGTCGCCGCCTC
>CANJIC010000045.1 GCA_947474205.1 Planctomycetaceae bacterium
GCCATCGGGCGCCTCCTTCCGCGTCAATAAAGCGCGCCTCATTTAAAATGCGCCAACCCGCGGCGCGGAAATTTGGAAATCGCCCCATGGTTCCCGCAAGAATGCGAACCTCCTCATCATCTAAAACCCATGGCTCATTCACCAGGCGCTCATGCCGCTCCAAATCCATTTGAAACGCGCGCTCACGCAAACTCCAATTTTCTAAACGATCCGCAATTTCCATGGCCTTGTTGGTGAAAATGGCCATGCGCATAGAAATTGCGTCCTCTGCAAAATGCCGCAGCGCCACATTGCAGCCAAAGATGCACCACCAGCCCCAACTTTCTAGCCAATCACCCGGCTCATGCGCGGCCACATCAACCACTCGATCAAGCGCCACGGTCAAACGCTCAAGCGCCTCGCTTGGAGTGAGTTCACCAAGCGCGGCCTGGACTTCAAGCAACGCACCGCGGCACGTGTTGGCGATGGCCGCATACCGCTCATCGGCGAAAGTGTCCGCAAGATCTTCGTACTCATTCAGCGCGTGTGACAATTCGTCGTGGGCGCGTTGCGCATGAATGCGCGCCAGATCGCTTTCAACCAAAATCAATCGGCGAAAACTATTGCCACGCACATAGTGCGCAAACGCATGACATACACGCTCGCGGCGCTCGGTCATGGTGGTGGCTTCTAACAACTCCAGAACCTGGTGCGCCGTGGCACGACTTTCCGTCAGGTTCCAAACGCAATAATGGGCGTTGGCCAAATTCACCGTGAGCATGAGTCGAAGCCCCGCTGGAATGCCGCGCTCCGAAAGCGCCGCCTGCAAGCACGGAACACTTTTGTTGTATTGACCAAGACCGTCATACGCGCCCGCCAATCTATTTGCGGCAAGAGCGCGCTCGCTGGGCGTGCGTGCAACGCGTCCCATTTGATTTGCAATCTCCAACATCTCACGAAACTTTCCATTGGCATGCGCCGCGCGCGCGGCCGCGTCAAGCGCCGTGTAGTCGCCAACAATGTTTTGTTCTTCATCGGCGGTCCAAACGCCATCAACAATGTCACCAACACTCCAATCAAGCGCGTTGGCAAGACCAACAACCAAATCCAATTTTGGATTTCCGCTTTCAGGCAAAAGTTTTCCAGCATCACGACCCAACGCGCGCGAAACTTCATTGCGCGACCAACCTCGATACACCTTGGCTAAATCAATAAATTTCGCCAAACGCTCGCGCCGATCTTCGGCTGTTCGCATTCTGTCCTGACCTTTTGTCGGCCCCACGTGACCAACATGCCGCATCTACACAAGCGAATGGTGACACGTGTTGGATGGGTTTCAAAAGATAGGTGGAAATTTCACCGTTATTTAGCCTTGTTTTATTTAAACAATGAAATAGTCACCACCACGGCGAGGTTGCCTACGGCTTATGCACAAATGTAAATTGATTTAAAAATAAATAAGCAAACTTGGTTGACAAGTGGTGCGCGGCGGGGAGATGGTTGGTTGACGGCAAACACAATCCCGTTTGATTGGGGACCAATCTCGCACCAACCGCACATCAATCCAGATTCTGTTTGCGCTCAGTCCCGCGCCAAAGCGCATGTCTGGTTGCGCGAAAAATTTCCGGGCATTCGAAAAATTATCCGTGAATCACGCGACCCTCGGACGCCAACGCGGCTTCATGAATACTTTCAGCCATTGTTGGATGCGCATGCACCGTGGAAATAATGTCCTCGATTGTGGCTTCAAGACGCTTGGCGATACAAATTTCATGGATCAATTCACTGGCATCCTCGCCAAAAATATGCGCACCCAAAATTTCTCCGTAGGGTTTGCTGGCGATCAGTTTGACAAGACCTTCAGTGGCGCCAACAGCAATGGCTTTGCCGTGCGCCTTCAATGGATATTTTCCAACCGTGTACGACAAGCCCTTGGCTTTCGCATCGCGCTCTGTCATGCCAACGCTTGCCACTTGCGGATTGCAATACGTTGCGCCCGGAATACTTGCGTAATCCACGCCCAAAGTATGGTGGCCCATGAATCGTTCAACACACGCCACGGCTTCTTCGCTGGCAACGTGCGCCAACCATGGCGGACCAATCACATCACCAATGGCGTACACGCCAGGCAGGTTGGTTTGATATGTCGGTTCAGATTTTTCCGTGTAGTCCGTCCATATATGTCCACGCGCCGGACCCGTGTCCCACATTTTCAAACCAAGCGACGCGTCGCACAAACCTTCAACGCGCGCGCGCACACCGGCGGCCACAAGAACCACTTCACACTCCAGAACTTTTTTACTGGCGTCCTTCACGCTTTCAACCGTGACCTTGGCGCCACTTGCGCCCTTGTCAACACTGGCCGCCTTGTGACCGGTGAGAAACTGAATGCCTTGCTTCTCAAAAGATTTTTGTGCCGCGGCGCAAATATCATCATCTTCCACTGGAAGAATGCGGTCTTGCATTTCAATGACCGTGACCTTGGTGCCAAACGAGTTGTAGAAATAGGCGAACTCCATGCCAATTGCGCCTGAACCAATAATCACCATTGACGCCGGCTTCTTAGGCAAATTCATGGCTTCATAACTAGAGATGACAACCTTGCCGTCATTTGGCGCGAAAGGAAGTTGCACCGGTTGAGCGCCGGTGGAAATAAGAATGCGGTCAGCTTCAATGGTCTCACCAGTGCCGTCGCCGGAACCACCGTAGTACGCGCCCGTGGCTTTACCAACCAGAATTGTGCATGGCGCGGCGCCAACTTTGCCCGAAAGAATTTTGGCGTGGCCAACAATGTGCTCAATTTTATTTTTCTTGAACAAGTACGCAATTCCAGAATTCAACTGGCCCGTGATGTTGCGGCTTCGACCGACAACCTTGCTCCAATCCACCGCGACATCGGTGGGCTTGAATTGAAAGCCCCATTCCGCGCCGTGGGTGATGGCCTCGCGGTAAAGTTCGGCGTTGTGCAGCAGGGCCTTGGTTGGAATGCATCCCCAATTCAGGCACACGCCACCAAGTTTGTCGCGCTCAATGCACGCAACCTTTAAACCCATTTGAGCGGCGCGAATGGCGCCAACATAACCACCAGGTCCGCCACCAATCACCACAAGATCAAAGCGTTTTAGAGCCATAACTGCAATCTCCAGGTCAAGTCGTTGAACCAATTCCGCTTTCTGGGACATCCAGAAAATGAAACTGGTTTCGCAAGAGAAGTTATCGTAGCGGTGGTTTAGATGTTGGCGGAAAATTTCTTTTATAAAATAGTTTGCAAACAGCCCTGCATAACGAGAGGCGGAGATGAATGAGCACAAAACCAAACAACTCGCAAGCACCCGATCTACAAGATCGATTGGCCGCGGCCCTGGAAGCCGCCGGTCACGGCGTGTGGCGTTGGAATTTGCTGGACGGATCCGCGTGGTATTCGGACACTTTTAAAAAAATTTTAGGATTTCAGGGCGACGAATTTCCAGACCGCTTTGAAAGTTTCGCCAGCCATGTTCACAAGGACGACATAGGTCGCGTGCATCACGCGGTTGCGATTCATTTGGAAGGAAAGTCAGCGCTTGATTTGGAATTTAAAATGCGCACGAAAGAGGGGATATGGCGATGGGTGCGAGTGCGCGGTTGCATTATTGATTTAGATGGGCAAAAAAATGTGATGACAGGAACGCTTACAGAGTGGCCGCTTTCCGCGGCGCGGGATCGTTTGGCGGCCACGACCAGCGATCAACTTGTTGCCGCGCTGCAGGATCAAAGTAAAAGTTCGCGCGAACTTGAAAAAGCGCGCTCGGATTTGGTGGAGCAAAATCGGGCGCTACAAATAGCGCGGTCTTCGGCGGAAGCGGCGACGCTTTCAAAAAGCATGTTCTTGGCCAACATGAGCCACGAAATCCGCACGCCCATGACCGCCATACTTGGCTTCATCGACATTCTTTCAGAGGAGCAAACGGACCCCAAGGAGCGGGCGTTTGCGGTGGGCGCCATTCAAAGAAACAGCGCCCATCTTCTCACCATTCTCAACGACATTTTGGACCTTTCAAAAATTGAGGCCGGTGGAATGGGTGTTGAAATTATTCCGTGTTCGCCATTGAATATTATTCAAGATATTGTTGAGTCGACGCAGCAGTTAGCGCAGGGAAAAAGCTTGGAATTGTTTATGGAATTAAAGTCGCCCGTTCCGAAAATTATTGAAACGGATCCAACGCGTTTGCGACAAATTCTGATCAACCTGATTGGCAACGCGATTAAGTTCACTGAACACGGCGGCGTGAAGATTGTGGTCGATCTCACAAGTGAAAAATCAGGCCCCCGCGTTGATCAAGACGCAAGCGACGCGCCGCCCGCGGCAATTCGCCTTCAGGTGCAGGTGTTGGACACGGGAATTGGAATTGACGATGCACAAAGAAACAAATTGTTTCATCCATTCACGCAAGCGGACATTTCAACCACGCGTCAATTTGGTGGAACCGGTCTTGGGTTGACCATCAGTAGGCGTTTATCGCGCATGCTTGGTGGCGACATTACAAGCAGCAGCGAGGTTGGACTTGGAAGCGTGTTTACAGTTGAGATTGGAATTGGCAACGCAAGCATGGACGACATGGTTTCCGTTTTGCCACAACAACCTTACGCGAGTACGGAATCAAATTTAAAAATTACAGATTCCCCCAACATTCAAAATAGGCCGGCCGCGCAAATCACGGTGCTTGTGGCGGAGGACGGCGAGGACAATCAACGATTGATTATTCATCATCTTTCCCGCGCAGGTATGAAGGTGATCTTGGCCAACAATGGACGCGAGGCCGTTGATTTGGCGATCGCAGCGCAACGACAATCGCGCGCGCCCGAGGTTATTTTAATGGACATGCAGATGCCAATAATGGATGGATACGAAGCGACCGCAAAGTTGCGAGAACTTGGCTGGCGCGGAGCCATTGTGGCAATCACCGCGCACGCCATGCGGGGCGATCGAGAGCGTTGCACGCAGGTGGGTTGCGATGATTATTTAAGCAAGCCAATTGACCGCGATATCTTGATTCAAACCGTTCGGAAATTTGGGGCAATTGCCGCGGGTAAAGCTTTATAGAGCAAATTGCGGCACAAAGCGCAATATTGCAATTGTGATTTTGACGCACTTGGCGCCAACCCGTAACATTCGTGCCCCTTGGAAATATCATGCGCATAGGCATCATTAGCGACGTTCACGGCAACCTTGAAGCACTGCAAGCAGTGCTTGCGGATATTGACAGCAAGGGCGTGGACAAAATTATTTCGTTGGGCGACATTATTGGTTACGGGCCAGATCCGGTTGCGTGCGTGGACCTGGTGGAAAAACGTTGCGAGTGGAGCCTGATGGGAAACCACGATTTTGCAGTGCTGTATGAGCCAACCAATTTCAACAAGGCCGCGGAAGAGGCGGCGTTCTGGACCCGCGAACAATTTGAGGAGGAGTCCAAGCGTGACCGCGAAAGGGCGATTAGGCGATGGGAGTTTCTAGGCAAGTTGCGGGTGCGCGTAGCCATGGGGCCATTTCTTTGTGTGCATGGTTCGCCGCGGCGCCCAATTAATGAATATATGTTTCCAGAAGACATACAGAACAGCCCAAGCAAAATGACCGCGATTTTTGAGAGGATTGATAAATTTTGCTTGGTGGGTCACACGCATGTTCCTGGCGTATTCACTGGCGATAATGAATTTTATCCTCCGGATGAATTGAAAAGCGTGTATGAGTTTAAAGAAAGTGAAAAAGCAATTTTGAATCCGGGATCTGTTGGTCAACCGCGAGACTTGGATTCGCGTGCTTCATATGCAATTTTAGAAATGAACGATCAAAATGTGGCGCAACGGGCGCATTTTTACAGGTTGGAGTATCCAATTCAAACCGTTGTTGACAAAATTCACGCCATTCCAAAATTGACAAATTGGTTGGGTGATCGTTTGCTTGAAGGACGTTAAAGAGTTGAGTGAGCAGAAAAAAAAATCAAGATTACCGCTTACGCTTGCGACTATTTTGGCCACGGCGGGAGTTATAGCCACGGCTATTTGGGGACCAGGCGCCAAGAAAAATGGCGGCATTGATCCGGCGTTGCCGACCGCCGCGCAAGTTTCTAAAGACGCGGCGAGTTCTTCAGTTGCAACCGCAGCAACCGCGAGCGCGTCTGGTGTCACTGCCGCAAATTCTGGCGCCGCGACAACGAACACGAACAACGCGGTTTCTTCCGCCTCAACGGCTAGCAATGTTTCCGCCACTCCCGCGCCAATCACGGCAACAGGCGCGCCCACAACCGAGCCCACACTCTTGCAGCCAACGCAAAAGTTCACCGCGCGCTTGCCGGCGGGAACCACGGCGCCCACAACGCCCGCAATGTTGGGCTCGCTAGATCCAACACAATTTAAATATCAAATTCAGTTCTCACCAATCAGCGCTGGATTTTCCAGAATTATTTTCAGCGACTTTTGGAACGACGCAGTGTCGGCGCAGGAGTCGCGACGACATCAAGTTGCGCTGGATAATAAAGAGGCAAATGTACCGGCGTTGCCAGCGGATTCTTTGCGCTATGAATTGCAGACCGTTCAAACATTGCAGGGCTATCAAGTGCCGCTGTTTAGCGCGCGCGGCGTGGAGATAGATGGAAGCACCGCAAGTTTGTATGGACCAGTGTGGGCTGAGCGATCTCCCGGCGTGTTTGAAACCGAAGTGGTTGGAGAAAATGGAAACGCGTTGTTGCGCGTTACGCGGCAATTCACGTTGGCAGAAAATTCTTACGACCTGAACTTGCGGCAAACAGTGCAAAATGTTTCGCCAGACGCGCACTCAATTCGCTGGATTCAATATGGTCCCGGCGATTTGTCCGTGGATCAAAGCGGCATGATGGACATTCGCCGTTTTCAGTTTGGCTACTTGTACAACGCCCAGCGCGATCCAAGCCGCGCCAATGTGGTGGTGCACGGCGCAAAGTTTGAGCGCTCGGAAGCGTTGAAAAAAATTACTGCTGGAACGCCGCAACTGTGGCCGCAGCCCGATCAAAAAGCGCAGGGATTTGAACTGAGTTGGTACGGCACAACCAATCGATACTTTGCGCTTGCCGTGCACGCGCCGTTTGCGCCACCACAAGACAACTCAAAAAATATGAGTGCGGTGGAAAGCGTGTTCGCGCTTGCCGACCCCGGCACAATTCAAACAGTGGTGTGTGAACTTCGCAGCGCGCAAACACAGTTGGCGGCCGGAGCAACCGCGCGCTTTGACATGGGTATTTATGCGGGCCCACTCAGTCCCAAAGTGCTCGGTGTTACGGAGCCATACCAAGCGTTGCGCATGGATGGTCTGATTGAATATCTCATGGGCGGCTGCTGCAGCTTCTGCACATTCAGTTGGCTGGCGGATTTGATCGTGATCATGCTTACGTTTCTGCATGACTATGTTGTGTTTGATTGGGCCATTGCCATTATGGTGTTGGTCATGGTGGTGCGATTCTTTCTGCACCCCATCACCAAGCGCAGCCAGATTTCAATGACCAAGGTGACGCGCGGAATGGCTTCGATTAAGCCGGAACTTGAAGCGTTGCAGAAGCGCTATCCCGGCGACACCAAGAAATTACAGGCCGAGCAAATGCGTTTGTACCGCGAGAAGGGCATTAACCCAGTGGGTTGCGTGGGCGGAATGTTGCCAACATTCTTGCAGACGCCAATTTGGATTGCGCTGTACGCGGTGTTGTATTTTGCGTTCGCGCTGCGGCAGCAACCCGCTTTCTTTGGCGTGTTTCAGAATTTTGGTGGCTGGCAATTCTTGGGCGATCTCAGTTCCGCCGATCATTTCATTCGCTTCTCAACGCCGCTGATCAAGTGGCCGTTTGAATTCTCGTCCATCAATATCATTCCAATTTTAATGGGCGGACTTTTCTTCCTGCAACAGAAATACATGACGCCGCCGCCAAATGCGTCCATGACCGCGGAGCAATTGCAGCAACAAAAGATGATGAAGTGGATGACGGTGGTTTTGTTTCCAGTCATGCTGTACAACGCGCCGTGCGGTTTGACGTTGTACATCATGACCAGCACCACGATTGGAATTTTTGAAGGCCGACGCATTCGCGCGCAAATGGACAAGATGGATTTCACGCCCAAGCCGCGCGATCCCGCCAAGCAAGATCGCATTGGTCGTTTCTACGAGAAGGCCATGGAGCGCGCACGCAGCAAGCGTGAACCACAAAAGAAATTCAAAGATCGCGAGTGAGTTGCGCGGTATGGCGTGGGCATGGTGTTGTTGGCGGACACAAGTTGTGTGTTGACCCGGCGAGTGGGCGGCGTGTGTCCAGCATGTATAAAGCGTAAATTCACCGTTGATGTAGGAGGTTGACTTGTATGAAAAACACAACAACTTTCGCAGGAAATCACAACGAACAATGGCAACTGAATGATGTGATTGTGGCCGTGTCGACTCCGATCGGTCGATCCACCCGCGCGGTGATTCGCGTTTCTGGAATCGGGGCGCTTGACATTTTAAGCAAGATTGAGCGGGGGCAACAGGCGCGCGGTCGCGGAATATTTTGCACAACATTGTTCTTTACGTTCGGTGAATTGCCCGCGCTTGTCATTGTCATGCCAGGGCCAAATTCATACACCGGCGAGGATTCATTTGAATTGCTTGTGCCCGGAAATCCACATCTTGTGGAAATGATCGTGACGGACATTGCGCGCGCCAACAAGAACGTTCGACGCGCCGGGCCTGGTGAATACTCATTGCGCGCATTTTTAAGCGGCAAGTTAACGCTTGAACAAGTGGAGGGCGTGGCCGCCACTATTTCCGCGCGCACCGACGCGGAACTGCGCGCCGCGGAGCAGTTGCGCAAGGGCACGCTTGGAAACATTGCCGCGCGATTGTTGGAGGCGCTTGCCGACATGTTGGCGCTAGTGGAGGCCGGAATTGATTTCACGGATCAAGAAGATGTGGTCGCAATTTCGCCCGCGGTGTTATGTGCGGGATTGCGAGCGGCCTTACAGCAGTTGAACGATATTTTAAATAGCAACATTGCCATGGAGCAACTTGAAGCGGCGCCGTGGGTGGTGCTTGCCGGAAACACAAACGCCGGAAAGAGCGCGCTTATGAACGCCCTGTTGCAACAAGAACGCGCGGTTGTGACCAATCAAGCGGGCACAACGCGCGACGCATTGGTGGAACCGTGGACCATTGATGTGGCCGGCGGTCACGCGGAGGTGTTGTTGGTTGATTCGCCAGGATTCATGGGCGATGTCGCGCACGAACTTGTGTTGCTTGATCAACTTGGTCAAGAAGCGCGATTGAAAGCCGTTCAACATGCCACACTTATTTTGCGCTGTCACGCGGCGGACGCAGGTGAAGCGCCTGTTGCGGCGGCGAATGAAATTATTGTGATGACCAAATGTGATTTATTGGGCGCGGAGTTAAAGCGCGGTCAGCACAACGTGTCCAACAATCGCCATGATCCCGTCGCCGCGCGGGCAGGGGGCGAAAGCCATTTGAATAACGCTACAAATGTGGTTCACACCAGCGCAAAAAATAAAACCGGTTTGAAAGAACTTGCCCACGCCGTTTCCGCGGCGCTGTCCAGCAGCGGAATTTCTAACACGGGCGAAGGTATGGCGCTTGCGCAACGGCATCGCGCGCTGTTGGCGGCGTCAGTGATTGATATACAACAAGCGCTTGCGGCGGCCGTGGCGGATGAAGCGCGTCGCCACCTATCAACACCAGAACTTGTGGCAAGCGCAATGCACAGCGCGCTGGAAAATCTTGGCGGCATTGCGGGCCGCATGACGCCGGACGACATTCTTGGCCGGATATTTTCTAGATTTTGTGTGGGCAAGTAAAAAAAATTTCGCTAGCGGTGTCTCGCTCGGTTGAATAAAAATTGAGCGTCAAGTTGCACAAACAATCGCTACCTTGCCCACATGAAGGGTTCCCTAACCGTACGTGTGCGATATTGCGAATGCGACCCAATGGGTGTGGTGCATCACACGGTGTATCCAATTTGGTTTGAAATGGGGCGCACGGAATTGTTGCGCTCCACTGGGAAAACCTACCGCGAAATGGAAGAAGCCGGCGCGTTCTTGGCTATTGTCCGTTTGCAAGTCAGTTATAAAAAGCCCGCCAAGTATGACGATGAAGTGCGCCTAGAAACCACCATGAGCGATATTGGCCACGTGAAGATTGAGCACACCTACGAATTATTTCGCGGCGATGAATTGTTGTGCAGCGCGTCCACCACGCTTGCCTGTATTGACCGAGAGGGCAAGGCGCGGCAGATTCCAGAGAATTTATTTGGGGCGGCGCAACACTAGCCGCGCGGCTTTGAGTCGTCTTGAAACTTTCCAAGCCGCGTGCGAATGCGCAACAATCCTTGCACCACATTTTTCAGGTCATTCTCTAAGCCACCACGAAGAGCGCGGTCCACTTCAAATGCGGCCGCGGAACTTTCCACCAACAGCGTCAGTGTTCCAGCGCGCATGGATTCAACCGACGCCACCTTTTGCAAAGCCAGCGGCGCAAGTTGCATCCACGCATCGCTTGCCGCACCGATGTTTTTTTCCGTGCGCACAAACTGCTTGGCAAATATGGAAACATCTTTATTGATGGATCGGTCTGGCTCTCGCCACGCGCGCCGGGCGCTTAGTTTCTGAAGTCGTTGCTCAAGTGGATCCACTAATTCATGGTAGCGCCGACGCGTGTCCGATTGAAATGCGCTTCTACGGCAAATGTTCTTGTTGTGGATCCGAACCGCGCACAAGATTGACTCACCACTTGGTAACGGAATGGTTCTTGTTGCAAGGGTAAACCACGAACAAGAATGCCCGACCGTTTAGAAATGGCCGCATCACTCGTCGCAACACGAACCGACGTGAGTATGCTCTGACCACCGTGCTTCCAATTCGCCTAGAAAAATTGCGTTGCGACTTTGGTTCGACCGTCGCAGTGGATTCAGTTGACCTGAATATTCCGGCGGGCTCGTTGTATTTCATGTTGGGGCCGTCGGGTTGCGGCAAGACAACACTGCTGCGCATGATTGCAGGCTTTCAAGAACCCACCAGTGGAAAAATTTTCTTTGGTGACCGCGATGTCACGCACACGCCGCCAGAAAAGCGAAACGCTGGAATGGTTTTTCAAAGTTACGCGCTATGGCCACACCTGAGTGTGTTTGACAATGTCGCGTTTGGCTTGCAGGTGCGTGGCGTGTCCGCCTCCGAGCAAAGTAAGCGTGTTGGCGCCGCGCTTGAAATGGTGCGCATGGAACATTTGGCGCAGCGAAAACCAAATCAACTTTCTGGTGGTCAACAACAACGCGTTGCCTTGGCGCGCGCGATTGTATTTAAGCCGGAGGTGTTGTTGTTGGATGAGCCGCTTTCAAACTTGGACGCCAAGTTGCGCCTGGAGATGCGCGGCGAAATTAAGCGTATTTGCAGTGAAATTCACATGACCACGGTGTATGTCACGCATGATCAGAAGGAGGCCTTAAGTTTGGCCGACAACTTGGTGGTGCTTCGCGATGGACGCATTGAACAAATGGGCGCGCCGAAGCAGGTCTATCAACAGCCGAACAATTCATTTGTGGCGGAGTTCATGGGTGAGAC
>CANJIC010000046.1 GCA_947474205.1 Planctomycetaceae bacterium
GATCAAGTGATCTTTGAGGAATTCAAAGGCACGGGCAACATGGAACTTATTTTGGACCGCACCATTTCGGAAAAGCGCGTCTTTCCCGCCATTAATCTGGCGGCCAGCGGCACGCGCAAGGAACATCTCATGTTGACGGATCGCGAACTCAAGACCGTCACCGCGCTGCGACGGCGGCTTCTGAGTTTGCCGCCACATGTGCAAGTGGAGCAATTGCTTTCGGCGCTGCAACGCTACAGCACCAATGAGCAAATGGTGGGCGGCCCGCAAACCGTGGGCAGTTGATTTCGTTACCATTTGCTCACCTATGAGCGACTCAAATTTCTCCAACAATCTGCGCGCGGGTATTTTCATTTCAACCATTCTTGTGCTGGCGCTGGCCGTTGGCTTTGTGCTGTTGAAGGTGGACCTGTTCAAAAAATACCAAACGTTTGTTCTGCAATTTGACACCACCGAAGGCGTCAGCGGCTTGAGTCGCGGCAGCGAAGTGAAAGTGGGCGGACTCACTGTGGGCCGCGTGATTTCGATCACGCCAGACGTTGACAAGAATGACGATCTTTCCGCAATCAATGTGACCATTCAAATTATGGAGGGCATTCCAATTCGCTACTCCGACACCGCGCCCGAAGGCACCAACGCGGAAGTGATTCGCGTTGGAAGTTTGGTGGGAAGCACTTCCATCATCAACTTCAACACGCTGGGTCAAGCGCCGGCGCCACTTCTGAATAGCGGCGACAAACTGTTGGCCACGCGTGGCAGCGGAATGTTGACCACGCTTGTGGGTCCAGCCAACGCGGTGCGCACCAATGAAATCATCAAGGGACTGGCCGTCACCGCGGCGTGGCTCAAGACCATCCCGGAGGAATATCGAACTCGCGTTGTGCCCACGCTGCAAAATCTTTCCACCACCACCGCCAACTTCAATCAGGATTACGAATTGTGGCGCAAGCCCATTGGCGACACCTTGCTCAACGCGCAAAGTTTCACGGGCAACGCGGATCAACTTTTGAAGGACAACAAAGCCAAATTCACGCAACTCATGGACAACACCTCCGCCACCATGGCCGATGCCAAAGTCACCATGGCCGACGCCAAAATCATCGTCAGTGAATTTAAAACCAACGGCATGCCCGCGCTGCAAAAATTGCTCGACCAAGGCGCCGATGCCGCGCAAACACTTGCCTCAAGTCTGGACCAAGTCGAGCAGCAAATTCCGCAGCGCCTCACGGATCTGCGCGACTTCATGCTTGACGCGCGCGAGATTGCTGGCCAATTCAAATTGACCGCTATAGAAATTCGACGTAGCCCTTGGAAGTTGCTCTATCAACCAAAGCCAGGCGAAGTGGCGCACGAGAATTTGTACAGCGCCACGCGCGCCTTCGCTCTGGCCACTGCGGATTTAAAAACAGCCAGCGCGTCGTTACAAGCTGTGCTGGCGCAAGACGCCAACAAGTTCAACAGCGATGAAAATTTCCGCAAGGAAGTTCGCCAAGAAGTTCTTGACTCGCTGGAAAAATACGAGGCCGCGCAACGCCAACTCTTTGATGTGCTCGCGGCTCCGCAATCCCAGGGCGGCGAAGGCAAGTAACGCATGGGCTCGCTTGATCCCAATCCCGCAAAGGAGCGGCTCGCCGGCTTTCTCACGCTTGCGGCCATTCTGTGCGGCACGCTTCTGATTGTTGTGGTGACCCAAGTAGATTGGCGCCCTTACACGCAATATCGCCTTGTATTTTCACTGCTTCAAGACGCCTCGGGCATTCAGCCAGGAATTCCCGTGGAAATTGGTGGCATTCATTATGGCAAAGTGCTGCGGGTTGAAACTGGTCCCATGTTGGATGACGCGGGCAATGTGCGACCGAATGCGCAAAAGCCTGATTCCGCCAACGCAAACATTTTGGGAACTTTTGTCACCTTTGAACTGGATTCCAAAGTCCCCCTGTGGTCCTCGGCGCGCGTGAGTCGCAACGCCACCGTGCTTGGCGGCAATGTGTCCATTCAAATTTATGACACTGGATTTGAATTACAAAGCAATCCGCAAGCTGCTGGACCCAACTCCCCGTTGATCGCCAACGCCACCATCCGCGCCAGTAATCCACCCTCCGGATTGTCGACCATCTTTGGCGGACCTGTGGCCCTGAAACTTGACCAGATGTACGCCAACTTCACTCTTTTCTACGACTGGTTCACCCAACACGCGCGCAAAGAGATTGTGGCCCACGTTCAATCCATCAACACGTCCATCGATTCGCTGCGCGCCAATGTCAAAAGCGATTCCAATGATTGGCAGGCGCGATTCGCCTCGCTCAAATCAAACACCTCGGAGATGAATCGTCGATTGGGAATTTCCAACAAAGGCGAGCAGGATCCGACAAGTTACTCCAGCATCATCAAAGAAAAATTGCCGCAAATACACGCCGACGCCACAAGCGCGCACAGTGATTACACGGCCATGACCGCCGAGATTAAAATTAAATTCAGCGAGAAGATGACCAAGGCGTACGAGGACTTTCAAATACAATTCGCGCGCCTGCAAGCGGACATGCAAACGCTGACCGCCGCGGGCAAGGACGCCAATGGCGCGTACGCCGACAGTGTTGCGCAATTGTCGCTCAGTGGCGGGCAAATTTACCGCGCGTTTCAAGAACTTTTAAGCGGCATCGTGCGGGCCATAGTGGATAAACCAAACGACGCGCAGTTCTCACAGCAAGACCAACTTATGTTTGCGCGCGAACTGGCGTTGCAAGCGCAAGAAGTGCAAGTGGCCGTTGAAGATTTGCAAATGTTGGCGAATCAAATGAAGTCAAGTTCGCCGGACATGGCCGATGCAATTCGCCAGCGCACCGCCGCAACTTTGGAGCAATTAAAGAAATCGCTGGACGCGTTCCACGCCACGCTGCAAACTCAAAATCCGTAATCAATTGCAACCGTGTAGGCGTGCGCAAAGAGTGGGCGGAGTGAAATTGCCCAACATGTGCGACCGCCTTCAACAGCGGCATCGCTCAACAATGCACACCTTAACTTGCGTTGGCGGCGGCTTCCACATTCACGGGAGAATTTTTCTCCTCGCGCAGACGCTCAATGCGCGCGCCTAGCGAGTTTAATGTTTTCTCCATTTGGTAATAGCCGCGGTCCAAGTGATAGACGCGCGTCACCAACGTTTCGCCTTCAGCGGCCAAACCCGCCAACACCAAACTTGCGCTGGCGCGCAAATCGCTGGCCATCACCGGCGCGCCAATGAGTTTCGAGCCGCCCGTAATGATCACAGTTGGCCCTTGGCGATTCAAGTGCGCGCCCATGCGCGACAACTCCGCAACATGCAGGAAGCGCTCCAAATAAATCTTCTCGGTGATCACGCTGTTGCCTTGCGCCAAACATAAAAGCGCCATTAATTGCGCCTGCAAATCCGTTGGAAATCCTGGGTGCGGCTGCGTGGTGATCGTGGCTGGTTTCAAGTTGCGCTCGCTGGTCACGCGCACCGAGCAACGCCGGGAATCCTTGTCATCAAGGCGCTCAACATGCACGCCAATTTCACGGAACACATCCAGCGTTGCAAGCAGCGAATCGTAGGGAAAATCATCCAGAATAATGTCGCCGTTGGTCATGGCCGCGGCCACCGCGTAGGTGCCGGCCACAATGCGATCGGGCATCACGTTGTATTCGGTGCCGCTTAATTCCTCCACGCCATCAATGATCAGGCGCGGACTGCCGGCGCCCTGAATCTTGGCGCCCATTTTGTTCAACATGTCGGCCACCTCCACCACTTCAGGTTCGCACGCCGCGCACTCAATAATTGTTCGACCCTTGGCCAACGTGGCCGCGCTCATAATGTTGGAAGTTCCAAGCACGGTGCTGCCGTTTGGTCCACCCAAGAAAACCGTGTTGCCTTTCAATCGATCCGCCGTGGCAATGATGTCGCCATTACGAAGTTCAATCTTGGCGCCCAGCGCTTCCAAGCCTTTCAAATGCAAATCAACAGGTCGATGTCCAAAGCTGCAACCGCCAGGCATGCTCACCACGGCCTTGCGCCGACGCGCAACCATTGGCCCCAACACGCAAATGCTGGCGCGCATGGTGCGCACAATGTCGTAGCGCGCGTGCACGCAATTCTGATCCATGCTGGTCAGCGACAATGCGTCGCCGGTGCGCTTGGTTTGCACGCCCAACTCGCGCAGCAGCGAATTCATATTTTCAATGTCCGCCAACGGCTTCACGTTTTTCAGTTTCAACTCGCCGTCGGTCAGCAACGAAGCCGCCATCAGCGGAAGCGCCGCGTTTTTGGAACCCTCAACCGTCACGCGACCCGCAAGCCGCCGACCACCTTGAATGCGAAAATAATCCATAGTTGAGATCCTTTGAAAAGAATTCGTGGTGAAAAAAGTGAGCCTTTCTCAATCGACCAAGCGAGTGCCCGAGCAACAATTTCCGCCCGACATGCCTACGATACCGCCGTGAGCACAACTCTTGAAATCGTGGGTGAACCAACCCTGCCCGAAGTGAAGATGCATTTGGTGGCGCCCAACGCGCCCGCGACCGCGCGCGTGACG
Source organism: Planctomycetaceae bacterium (assembly GCA_947474205.1). The sequence continues at coordinate 4,545 of CANJIC010000046.1, forward strand.
GCCAATGAATTATGCATAAAAGGCCGCTCTAGCAGCTATGTTCGCCATGTTTGCATTGACCTTACGGGCACGCCAATGGCGGGGCAATTTCATGCCGGACAAAGTTTCGGTGTGGTGCCTCCGGGCAATGACCATCAAGGCCGCCCAAACAAAGTTCGGCTGTATTCCATTGCCAGTCCCACGTGGGGCGAGGACGGACACGGCCAGATTTTTGCCACCACTCCCAAGCGTCTCATCAGCGAGGAAATGATCACCCCGCCTGGAGAAACTGTGGCGCATCCGCAACTTATTTTGGGCACGTGCAGCAATTATCTGTGCGATCTGAAACCTGGCGACGCGGTGCAAGTGACAGGTCCATCTGGCAAGCGATTTCTTTTGCCCACCGATCCTTCCAAACACGATTATCTTTTCTTGGCCACGGGCACGGGCATTGCGCCGTTCCGCGGCATGCTGCAAGAATTGCTCGCGGGTCCGCCAGCGGGAAGTCCGTGGCAGAAATCATGGACGCGCTGCGGCAGCCGCATTGAATTGCTCATGGGCGCACCGTACAGCACCGATCTTTTGTACGACCAAGAAATTCAGGACCTGGCCAAGGCCCACAACAATTTCAAGTATCACACGGTCATCAGCCGCGAGCGCCGCGTTGACGGTGGCAAGGGCGAGTATGTGCATCAATATCTGGAGCGCCAACTTGACACGTTCAAGGCCATGTTGCAAAACCCGCGCACGTTGATTTATGTTTGTGGACTTGCGGGCATGCAAATTGGTTTGTTTCGGCTGCTTGCCGCCCAGGGTTTGGCCGCCAATTATCTCACCATTGATGAGACCATTCGCGACATTCCCGCCGATCAATGGAGCGATGAGCAGATCAAGCGGCGCGTGCGCCACACGCATCGTTGCATGATTGAAGTGTATTAAGCGCGCCCCGGCGTTGGTTGCGCAAAACGGATTCAACATCCGAATTGCAAACAGCTTTGATCTAGCGCATATCACATGAAGATTACGTATTGAGATTTATAAAACAATAATCTTCCAGAAAATTGGAAGTCAACCGAACGAACCGCCCAAAAGCATTACTACACTGCACTCATGGACGACACGCCTGACTTTGAATTCAGCGCCGAGCAGCTGGTTGAGAAAGCCCGCGAATTTTTTCGCAAGGGTCGTCTTGGCGAGGCCGAGGCCTGTCTGCGCAAAGCCATTGAATTGGAGCCTGAACGCAGCGCGTGGCGCCTGAATCTTGGCGTGACCTTGCAAGCGGCCGGTCGCGGCGAAGAAGCTTTGCAATGTTTTGAAATGGCCTGTCAATGCGCGCCCAAACATGCGGAACCACGCTTGGCCGCGGCCATGGCGGCGGCGGCGCTTGGGCGTTGGCCAGTGGCGTTGAAGTGGTCCGAGCAAGCCACGCTTTTTGATCCGTCGCTTGACGCCGGTTGGGGTTGCCGTGTGGAAAGTTTGCGCCGACTTGGCCGCCGTGAAGACGCCATGCTTGCATTTTATTTGGCGCAGCAAACTTTGGACATCATGCCCGCCACATTGCAAGCCGTGGCGGAAGTGTTGGTGGAAGAAACCAAAGTCGACCGCGCCATGTGGTGTTTGCGCGAGGCCATTCGTCTTGAACCAAATTTGCCGCGCGCGCGCACCAGGCTTGCGCAACTTCTGGGCGATGGCGGCCACGCGCACCGCGCCATTGAATTGCTCACGGAAGAATTGCGTTTGCGTCCAGGTGATGTCAGCACGCTGTTGGCCTTTGGCGACGTGCTGCTGCGACAACGGCGCAACCCCGAGGCCGCGGAAAAATTCCGCCGCGCCATTGAAATTGATCCCGCCAACGCCGCGGCGCGATTTCGCCTGGGCGTGTTGGCCGTCAACACCCGCCGCTTTGATGAGGCGTGCACCGAACTTGAAATGGCCATGCGACTTGATCCATCCAATCCGCTGCCGCGGGTGGAATTGGCGCGGGCGCGGCTGGAAAATGGCGAAATTGCGGAGGCCGCGCGCTTGCTGGAAGTTCACGCGCAGCAATGTCCGCCGGAAACCAATCCGCGTTTGGACAACATTGAATTCGCGGTCAACTTGTCCGCGCTCATGCTTGCGGCGCAGCGGCCTGGCCTTGCGGCGCGCGTCCTCACCGCCGCCATGCGCTTTGACCGCGTCAAAAACGCGGCGCTGCCATGGCAAAAGTTGGCGCTGGCGCACTATCGCAACAATGATTTGGAGCGCGGCAACGAGGCCAGTAAAAAACTTCTTGAAATTGAATCTGACAATGTGTGCGCGCTGCACAACTTGGCGCTGGCGTGCCTGCGGCAAGGCGACATCTCCAAAGCCATGTCTTGGATTCGTTTGGGCTTGTCGGCCAAACCCAATGACGCGTCCTTTCGCCGCCTTCGATGGCGCGCGCGCATCTTGCGCTATCCATTGCTGGCTCGCTTGATTCGCTCAACGCCCGCAGCGGCGTAAGAAGCGCGTCACACACTACAAATTGCAATTAGGCCGTGGCGTTGGTGAACGGAAGAATGGCCATGTGTCGCGCGCGCTTGATGGCTTGCGTGATCTGCTTTTGTTCCTTGGCGGAAAGACCAAGTCGCTTGCGACTTTGGATCTTGCCGTTGTTGGTCATCAGCCGGCGAAGTTCTTCGGCGTTCTTGTAATCAATGGGGCCCTTGATCGAAGCTCGACGAGGTTCCTGTCCCATTCCACCAAACTGTCCACTTGAATACTGACTCATTGTTATTGCGTCCTGGATCTCAAATTGCGAGAGCCCCCGACGATCGGGAGCGACGAGCCGAATAGTGTACTGAAATTCCCGTGTCTTTGGTAGCGGTTGACGCATGTCCAACATTTATTTTTACGCGCGTGCAAGGGCCAAATCTTGGCGCAATTGAGCCGTGGCGGCGCGCACTTGATCGGCGTTCACGCCCGTGGCAAGCCCCAAACGCGCGGCAAGTTCCAGCATGTCTTCGGTTGCCACATTGCCAGGAGACCCCGGCGCATATGGACAACCACCAAGACCGCCGGCGCTGCAATCAAAACTGACTACGCCGAGGGCGATAGCGCGCTCGGCCACCGCAATCGCGCGGCCAGATGTGTTGTGCAAATGCAGCGTCATATCTTTTGGCGCGGCGACAGATCGCAGACCCGCCAACAATCGATCCATGTCGTCTGGAACCGCGGCGCCAATGGTGTCGCCCAAATCCAATTCCGTCACTCCCATTTCCAAAAGTTGCGCGCACACGTGTCCCACCTGCGTTGCTGAAACCGCTCCGTCATATGGGCACTTCACAACGCAACTGACATAGCCACGCACCGGCAACTTCTCGGCGCGCGCGCGGCGCACAACCGGGCGCAACTTTTCCAAGCACTCATGAATGGTCGCGTTCACATTGCGCTGGCTGAAACTTTCACTGGCGCTGACAAACACGGAAATCTTTTGCGCGCCGGCGGCCAGCGCGCCATCCAGTCCGCGCTCATTTGGAACCAACACTGAGTACACGGTTCCTGCGGCACGCGTTATGCCAGCCATGACCTCCGCGGCATCGGCCAGTTGCGCAATGCGATCCGCGCGCACAAAGCTGGTCACTTCAATTTCAGCGAAATTTGCCTGAGAAAGTGCGTTTATAAAGGCAATCTTGGCGGCGGCGGAAATCGCTACAGGTTCATTCTGCAGACCGTCCCGTGGACCCACTTCAGTCATTCGAATGGCGCGTTGCGCACTCACGCGCCATCTCCTGGTGGCTGCTCCCGCTCTTCACGAAAAATCTTTCGCAAGCCAAAGAAGGCCGCCACCGAGATAAGAATGGTGAGCACGCCCGCGGCCGCGAACAAAATAAATTCCGGCTCGATCGTCATGCTTTGGACTCCTGTAAAAATGAAAGCGTCTCTTGAATTGTGGCGCGCGTTAATTCACCCTCCGCCGCAATCACCACGTCGGCGCCCGCGGTGGCGGCGGCAGTCTTGATCATTCCAAACGCAACGCCAACCGCGCCAAGCATGGGCGCTGGAGTGCTGCTGGTGATGGCGCCAACGCAGTCGCCAAAACTTCCGGCGCCGTCGGCGCTGGGCGCAAAAATTTGCGCGCCCGAAACTGGAATGGCTTGCCCTTGCACTCGAAGCGCGCGCAACATTTGCTTGGGCTTGCCCAAACTTTCCATGCGCGCCACCACTTCCTGGCCCAAGTAGCAGCCCTTCTTAAAGTTCACCCGCCGCGCCAACACGCCGCTTTCGTGAGGCAAATTGCTCTTGCCAAAATCCACTAAAAACAGCGGCGTTCCCCCTTCAATTCGCGCCGCGTTGAAGGCGCTCCAACCCACCGGACGCGCCACAATATCGCCCCGCGAAGCGTGCTCAAGCAGGTGCCTCCAAAGCGCCACCACATGTGTGAGCGCGCAAAAAATTTCAACACCCACCTCGCCCGTTTGATCGCGGCGCGCGCACCACACGTCCTGCCCCGCGATGGCGCCACTGGCCACATGCAACTGAGTGGACAGCGCGTCAATGTCCATTCCAACTTCGCCCAACAAACGCAGCGCGGCTGGTCCATGCAACGACAGTCGCGCGTATTCATCCGAGGCGTCGCGAATGGCGACATCCTCATCAAACACAAACGCTTGCAATTGTTGCGCGACGTCGTTGGCGACAAATCGATCAAGGTCAATGCGCATGCAGTCGCTGAATTCACACAGGCACATGTCCGCCTCTATGCGACCCTTTCGATTCAGCCAAAAACTTTCACAGGCCTCGCCCGCTTTCAATTTGGAAATATCCTGCGTCACCATGCGCTGCAGAAACGCTATGCGATGCGCGCCGCGAACTTCGATCACTCCGCGCTGGCTGGAATCCATCACGCCCACGCCGCGTCGAATGGCCGCGTACTCCGCCGCCGCCGCGCCAATGTCCGCGGCAATCTGCACGCAGTGCGCCTCCTCGGCGGGTCCATATGGAATCCACATCACATCGCTCTTGGCGGGTTGCGTTTCCTGCGCCGCGGCGCGGTCTGCCGCGCGCACCAACTCCACGCGCCTATTCGACTCCGCCAAAGCGAAAGATTCCAATTCATCATGTAGGACGGACCTTCTCATTGTGCCTGTAATACTAGGGCTTTCTTACGCTTTCACTTTGCGATCATCTAGGCGCAAAACGCCCATTCATGCGCTCAACTATGCCCATCGCGCAGGCGCACGCATTCATGCGTGAACCATTTTCTCACCGCGGTTTCAAATCCGCCAGCACCAACTGCGCCACTGCATCCGCCGCGTCAATCTTGGGCATGGCCATAAGCGCCGCACGCATGGCGTTACGCGCGCCGTCGTCGAGCATAAGTTTCTCCAACACAATTCCAATGGACTGCATGTTGAAATCACGGTCAAGTTTGTCCAGCGCCATGGCCGCCGCGCCCGCGTTTACAAGCGGCTGCGCGTTGGCCTTCTGATGCAGATCTTTGTGAAATGGATAGGGCACAAAAATCGCCGGCACATTATTCATCTCCACTTCGGCAACGCTGTTGGCGCCAGCGCGTGTCAGCGCCAAATCCGCCGCGCCCCACGCCACTCCCATTTCATGCACAAATGTAATCACAAGCGCCTTCACGCCAAGGCGCGCGTACTCGCCGCGCATGCGCGCCGCGTCGCTTTCACCGCCACCGGTTAAATGCACAATTTGCCATTTCAAAAACAAGTCTTTGTTGCGCGCCGCAAAGTGCGGAACAAATTGATTCAAACTTGTCGCACCCTGCGAAGCGCCAGTAACAAGCAGCGTGAATCGATTGGGCTCCAAGCCAAGTTTCGCGCGGCAACTTGCGGCGTCAGCGGGCGCAATCGCGCAGCGGCGCACTGGAAATCCCAGCGCAATTCCGTTCCAGCGCGCCAAGCCCGTTGCCGCCACGGCGCTTAAAACATGCGTGGCCCGCGACTGCACAAAGCGGTTGGCGCGCCCTGGAGTCGCGTCCAAATTCAGCAGCGTTATAGGTATTCCAAGCTTTCGAGCCGCCACCACCACGGGCGCGGTTACAAATCCGCCCAGGCTGACAATGTGGCGAATGTCGCGCTCGCGCATGACCTGCGTGGCGCGGCGCTTGGCCGCAAAAAAGTTGCGCGCAAATTTCAACGCATGCTTCAATGATGGCGGCGATGCGGGAATGGGCTCCGCAATTGCGCCCGCCTGGCGCAACATGTCGGCGTCAATGGCGCGCGTGCTGCACAAGAACACGCTCTTCATATTGGGCGCGCGCGTGGCAAGTCTCTGCGCAATCGCAATGCCGGGACTAATGTGTCCACCCGAACCGCCGCCCGCAAATCCAACCGCGCCATCTTGCGTGTCGCCCTGCGCACCAAGTTGCACGCCTTCATGCGCCATGAACAACTCCCGCGTCACACGGCGCGTCACCTTGTGTATTTATTTTTGTGCGCATCGTGCAATTCAAATCCATCAACGCATTTTTCATACGCTGACTTATTTTGTGCCCGCAAGCGTGCCCGCAAGCGCGCCCGATTGACCGCCAGAATTATTTGAAGCCGCAACCGCCTCGCCCGCACTGGTCGAATTTGATTCTAGATTTTCCACAAGCGTGCCCGCGCTGGCCAACATTTTTCTGCGCCTATCAGAAGCGCGCGCAATGCTGGCCACCATTCCCAAACTCCACGCCGTCAAAATCCATCCCGTGCCGCCGCGCGAAATTAATGGCAGCGCAATTCCCTTGGTCGGCGCCAAGCCCGTCACCACGGCCGCGTTAATCAACGCCTGCATGGTCACCGTTAGCGTGAAGCCCATGGCGATCAGCGATTCAAAATTAGTCACCAATGAAATTACCTTTGTTTTGCCGTCATTTTCCTTCACTTTTGCCGTGGCCGTGGCAATGGCCAGACCCGAAATACCCAGCATGACAAAGATGGCAAGCACGCCAATCGCTCCGCCAATTCCCAACTCCTCGCACACAATGGCGTAAATAAAATCCGTCGTCGCTTCCGGCAAGTATCCAAATTTCTGCACGCCATTTCCAAGACCGCGTCCAGGCAATCCGCCACCAGTA
>CANJIC010000047.1 GCA_947474205.1 Planctomycetaceae bacterium
AGTGGGCGTACGGAATTAACGGCCCCGCGCAAGGACATTGGATTGCGGATCACGCCACTGGCGATGTGTCGCTGGCCACCGATGCCTACACCCATCCGCAGCCGCACGCGTGCTTTATTCAAAGCGTGCGCGACGATCTTGTTGGCGATGGCGGCATTATGGATTTGTGGACGCGCGAGGCGCGCCTGTTTAAATATGGCTCCGGCACTGGAACCAATTTCAGCCATCTGCGCGGCGACAATGAGCCACTTTCTGGTGGCGGAAAAAGTTCCGGCCTGATGAGTTTCCTGAAAATTGGTGATCGCGCCGCGGGCGCAATTAAAAGTGGTGGAACAACACGTCGCGCCGCCAAAATGGTGTGTTTGGACGTGGATCATCCGGACATTGAGGCCTTTGTGAATTGGAAAGTGCGCGAGGAACTGAAAGTAGCCGCGTTGGTTGAAGGCGCCAAGAAGTTCACGCCAGAACAAGCGGAGATTGCCAAACGCCTGAAGCTGAAATTGGATTTCGATTTCAACGGTGAGTGCTATCAAACAGTCAGTGGACAAAATTCCAACAACTCAATCCGTCTGTCGGACGAGTTCATGCAAGCCGTCGACACCGACGCGCAATGGAATTTAATTCAGCGCACCGATGGAAAAATCTCAAAGACGCTTCCAGCGCGCGACCTGTGGCAACAAATTAATTTCGCGGCGTGGCAATGCGCCGATCCCGGATTGCAATACGACAGCACCATCAACGCGTGGCACACATGCCCCGCCGGTGGCCGCATTAACGCCAGCAATCCATGCAGCGAATACATGTTCCTTGACAACACCGCGTGCAACTTGGCCAGCATTAACTTGCTGAAATTTTACAACGCGCAAACCCGCTCCTTTGATCTTGAGGGCTACGAGCACGCGATTGGTTTGTGGACTTCGGTACTTGAAATTAGCGTCTTGATGGCTGCGTTCCCATCCAAGGAAATCGCCGAGCGCAGTTGGAAATACCGCACGCTTGGTTTGGGATACGCCAACTTGGGCGCCATGCTTATGCAAGCCGGCATTCCATACGACAGCGACGAAGGTCGCGCGGTGTGCGCGGCGTTGTCCGCCATTCTCACCGGTCGCAGTTACGCCGCCAGCGCGCTGCTTGCGGCGGAGCACGGCGCATTTGACGGCTACGGAGAAAATCGTGAGAGCATGTTGCGTGTTATTCGCAACCACCGACGCGCCGCATACGGCGTTGACCGTTCAGCAAATGAGTGGGAAACGCTTGAAATTAGGCCTGTTTCGATTGATCACAGTTTATTCAAGGCCGGTAAAGTTTCGCTGTCAAACGCCAACGATATGTTGGCGCGCTCATTGGCATGTTGGGACGACGCGTTGTTGTTTGGAACTAAATTTGGTTTCCGCAACGCGCAAGTCACCGTGATTGCGCCAACGGGCACCATTGGTTTGCTCATGGATTGCGACACCACCGGCGTCGAACCAGATTTTGCGCTGACCAAATTCAAGAAGCTCGCCGGCGGCGGCTACTTCAAGATTGCCAATCAAAGCTTGCGCCCAGCCATCAAGGCATTGGGTTACAGCGATGAAATCAGCGACCGCATTATGACGCACGTCATTGGCACGCTCAGCATTGACACCGCGCTTCCAAGCGTGACAGGTGAAATTACAAACGACACAACCACGCTGCGCGAGTATCTCAGCGCCAAGGGCTACACCGGCGACGACTTGGTCGCGTTGGAAAATCAATTGCCAATGATGTTTGAATTGGGTTTCGCGTTCTCCGCTTGGAGCATGCCGCAACAAGTTCTTGAAAACATCGGTGTTGACGCGGCCGCCGCCAAGAACGATCCAAAGTTCAACGGCTTGCGCAAACTTGGTTTGAAGAAAAAGCAAATTGAAACGCTCAACCGTTTGATTTGTGGAACACAAACAGTGGAAGGCACGCCGCTTCTCAAGCCAGAGCACTTGCCCGTGTTTGATTGCGCCAACAAATGCGGCGCAACTGGAACACGTTTCATTCGTCCCGACGGCCACATTCACATGATGGCCGCCGCGCAACCTTTCATCTCTGGCGCAATTTCAAAAACCATCAATTTGCCCACGGAAGCCACCATTGCTGACGTCGGCGCGTCCTATCGTTTGAGTTGGGAACTTGGACTGAAAGCCAACGCCCTGTACCGCGACGGCAGCAAGTTGAGTCAACCTCTCAACACCAAGACCGATGTTGAACAAGAAGATGAGGACATGGATGGTTTGGATCTCACCTCGTCAACATCAATCACAACAACTGTTATTCACGAAACGCTTTCTTCAAGCACGCAAACCATTGACCGCGTGATTGAAGTTGCCGCGACGGAATCAATTATTGTTCCATCCGCGGTCACCGGCGAATTTGTGGAGCGCGTTGTGGAACGCGTTGTGGAGCGCATCATTGAACGTCCGCTTCGACGACGCTTGCCAGAAACGCGCGGCAGCATTACGCACAAGTTCAATGTGGCCGGCCATGAGGGCTACCTGATTGTTGGCTTGTATGAGGACGGTCGCCCCGGCGAATTATTCATCACCATGGCCAAAGAAGGTTCAACCATTGGTGGATTGATGGACTCGCTTGGAACCGCCATCAGCGTGGCGCTGCAATATGGCGTGCCTGTTGAAAGCCTGGTCACCAAATTCGCGCATCAGCGATTTGAACCGATGGGCATGACCACCAATTCGGAAATTCCATTCGCCAAGAGTTTGGTGGATTACATCTTCCGTTGGATGGGCATGCAATTCATCAATGGATATCGCGAACAAAATTCACCGCGGCGCGGAGCTGCCGCGGCTTCACATTCAGCATTGGATGTTCCAACAGCTGGATTTGGCAACCCTGTCAAGGAGGACACTGCATGGTCACAGCGCATGGACGGCGACACGAATCAGCCGGCGAATCGATTCTCGAGCATGGACGGCATTGGCAATGGATCGAGCGGTTTGGCCGATCGAATTCCAAATTCACCATCGCTCAAAGACCAGGCGAAGATCGACTCTGCCGCGAGCAGATTGTCTGTCGCGGATCTTGGACGATTGACGGGCGAATCTTTGGCTGGAGTGGCGACAACCGTGAAGATCAAAGAAGAGTTTCAAGTCACGTCAATCCAAACCGCGTCGGCGCTTGATCAATCAAACGCCAACCTTATGGGTGACGCACCGGCATGCACTGAATGCGGAACAATCACTGTTCGAAATGGAACTTGCTATCGATGTCTCAACTGCGGCAACAGCATGGGCTGCAGCTGATTCACTTTCACAAACATCTCCCAAGTCGTTGATCTCTCCGATAGCGACTTGGGCGTATGCACGCGATGGGGGTTTGACCCCAAAGGCACTAGTCGGCATGTGGATGGACCTCCTTGCACTGGTCGGACGAGCATGGAGACCGCTCTCCCGACCCCTTGACTGCGGCTGATACCGGAAGCCGTGAGATTTGGAATGGATTCCGAATCTGTTGAGGTGGCCTGCCTCCAAAGACTGCCCCCATCGCCCTTACGCTTCATCAAGTGTTGGCGCCACAAATTGGCGCACGGCGAAAAGTGAAAAGCTCGCGCGCTCGCTACAATTTATTTTCATGGCTATTCGCACAACTATTCAACCGTTTGTTCTTTGGCGTAACGCCATATTTGCAATTTTGTGCCTCGCCTTTGGTCTTTGGGGCTGGTACGACTACTCGATTAAAATTCCAAATTCAGAAGCGGACTGCCTTGCGTTTGATCAAGCCAAGGAAATCAGCAAAAAGCTTGAAACACTATCCGCCACTATGCCGCTGAATAATGCCCAAACAGTTGAATTTGTTGCGGCAAAAAAAACTATTGACGAAATCACCACGCGAAACTCTGGCGCGCCCACCAAGCCCTCGCAATATGACCGCACCATGCAAATGTGGTTGTACATCATTGGGTGCGGCGTGCTTGGAACGCCGTTCTTTATTTGGCCGATTGTGCAAACACTAAAGAAGAAATATGTTTTGCAAGACGATGGAACGCTGCTGACACCGCAAGGGACATTCACCGTGGATCAAATTGCGGATATTGACATGAGTCGTTGGTGCGCCAAAGAAGGCGATCGACGTAGCACATGGACCGCGACCGTGGTGACCACGGATGGCAAGCGTATTGTGTTGGACGACCATGATTTCAAGAACATGCACTTGATTATTGGCGGCATCGCTCATCGCATGATGCCGGATACGTGGACCCCCGAGGCGAAACGTGTTGGCGAAAAGACGGAATCCGAAGTGGCAGCTGAAAATGCGGCCGCTTGAATTGATCCACAACCAAACCAATTGACTCCCAATGCGCGCCACCACCGAACCCACAACAGCGATTGAGAAAAAAGATCGATGCGGCGGCTTGCCGCATCGGCCGCGTGTTTTGCTGGGCAAAATGGGCTTGGATGGCCACGATCGCGGCGTGAAATTAATCGCGCGGCTGCTGCGAGACAGCGGCGTGCATGTTATTTACAGCGGCTTGTGGCAAACGCCGCGCAGCCTTGCAATTGGCGCGCGTGATGAGGACGCGGATTGCATCGCGTGCTCCATGATGAGCAATAGTCACTTGGTGTTGGTGCCGCGCCTGCTTGATGAGTGCCGCAAAGTTGGCCGCCCCGACATGATTGTGAATGTGGGCGGAATTATTCCGCAGGAAGATGTCAAGGTGCTTTTGGCGGCGGGCGTGAACCAGATTTTTCATACGGGCGCCGGGCTTGATCCAATTGTTGACAGCGTGCGCGACTCGGTGCGTGATTATGCGCCGCTACCTTTAACCCCAACGCCCCATCCAACGGCGCAACTTGGCCGCATGATTTCGCTGGCGCACGCCAAGCGTCTTGATGTGGCCACGCCTAGGAAAAAACCAAAGCGCGTGATTGGTATCACTGGCGCTCCTGGCGCCGGTAAAAGCACGTTGGTTGCCGCCATGGCGCGCGAAAGTGTTTTGCGCGGTAGCAAGTTGGCGGTGATCGCCTTTGATCCAATGAGTCCCATCACCAGCGGCGCGCTGCTTGGCGACCGCTTGCGCGTGGACTTTAACGCGGTGGATGAGGGAATTTTCTACCGCTCGCTTGCCATTGTTGGCGAGGACTACGCCACGCTGAACGACATTCTTGGATTGCTTGGTGCGGCTGGTTACAACGACGTGATTGTTGAGACCGTTGGCGCGGGGCAAAATGATGTGGCCATTCGCCACCATGTTGATCGCTGCATTGTGGTTGTGGTGCCAGGCATGGGAGACTCCGTGCAAATGGACAAGGCCGGTTTACTTGAGATTGCGGATTTGTTTGTGGCCAACAAAGCGGATCACGCGGGCGAGGCCAAGTTGGTGCGTGAGCTTCTTGATGTGGCGGCGGGTCGTCCCATTCTTGAAACCATTGCAACACAAGGCAAGGGCATTGTGGAATTGTTGAACGCAATTTTCCCGGCGTGACATTGGCGCGAGCGCGTTGGCAGCCAGCCGCGCATCTTTCAAAAGACAACTTTTACGCGGTGAATTGCGCATATTCCATTGCCCGCGTTCAAGGTGCTACATTCACAAACCCTATTGGAGATTTCTATGAGTGATTCAACATCGTCGCGCGTTTTGGCCCGCAACACCAACCAAGCTTTGGGCATTGGTCAATATGCAATTGATTTTCTGCGCGAGGGCAAGCCTTCGCAAGCGGTGCTTGATCGAACAACGTTGTTTCACACCGACGCGGTGTTGTGCGGAGTGAGCGCGCTGGCGCTTGGCACCAACGCGCCCGTGTTGTTGCGTAAAGAGGCGCTGAGTTACCGTGATAAAAATGGCGTGCCCGTGTTTGGCGGCGCCAAATTAGTGGCGCCAGAAAAAGCCATCGTGGCCAACTGCGCCGCGGTGCGCGAGTGGGACTCCAACGGAACCAACTTTGGATATCGACCAGAACTGAAACACACGGCGGGCGAGTTTGGTCACAATGATTTTTATCCAGTGGCTGTTGCCGCGGCGCAACTTGCCAAAGAAGACGGCCTCATGGCGTTGCGCGCAATGGTGTGCATTGACGAAATCCGCGGCCGACTTGCGGAAGTATTTTCACTGAAGACCTACAAGATTGATCACGTGGTGCACGGCGCAATCGCCAGCGCCGCGGTATACGGTGCCATTCTTGGCGCGACGGCGGATGAAATTGAAGGAGCGATTGGCATGTTCGTGGCGCACGCCATTCCGTGGCGCGCCATTCGCGCGGGCAAACAGTTGAGCGATTCAAAGGGCGCAAGCGCCGCAATTAGCACGGAGTTCGCAGTGCTGTGCATGCAGCGATCCATGCGCGGCTTCATGGGTCCGCGCGATATCTTTCGCAATCCGGAAAATATGTTTCGCCAGTTTGTGACCACAGCAGGCGACAGTCCGTTTGATTTGCATTTGTCCATGTCAGGCGATGATTTTGCCGTGATGGGAATGCATTTTAAACTTGGCTTGTATGAGCACCAAAGCGCGGGCGCGCTGCAAGGCGTGATTGATTTAGTGCAGCGCCATCCGGAGTTGGCCGAGAAGCCTGACTCAATCAAAAGTATTGTGATCACCGCATATGAACCCGCGTTTGGAATTATTGGTGATCCCGCCAAGCGCGATCCAAAGACGCGCCAAAGCGCCGATCATTCCATGCTGTATATCGTGAGCACATTGCTGCGCAAAGCGATTGAGTGTGTCGCGTCCAACGGTCGCGCTGGTCTTGGCGCAAGCAGCGACGACGCATGGAAAAATCTCATGTTGGAGCCGGAAGATTATGGATCGGAGGCCATCTTTAATCCAAGCACGCGCGCGTTGATGGCGAAGATTCAATTTGAACATGGTGGCGCAGAATTTGATCAACGCTATCCCGAAGGCATTCCAACACAAGTGAAGATCACCACGGATCAATCGACTCACGATAGCGGACTTGTTATGTTCCCTGGCGGGCACGCGCGCAATACCACGGCGAATTTGCAGGACATTCTTGCCACCAAGTTCTCCATGATGGGCAAACTGGGCGTGAAGAAGAGCAAGTGTCTGATTGCGACGCTGGGTAAACTTGGTTCGCTCAATCGCAAACAACTTGCCGCGTTGTACGACTTTGAGTTGCTTGATGGCGGAACATTTGAGTGAGCATTGAAAAATGTTGTGCGCTACCGGCGCAACATGGTTGAACTTATTTTTTAATGCGCACTGGCATTTCGTGCTGAGACGGCAACTGCTTCATTAATATCTCCACCGCTTGCTCAAGTTGCGTGTCGCGTCCAGCCTGTTGATCTTGAGGCAACCACTCCAAGACAACGTCGGGGGCAACGCCTTCATTTTCCACTTTGTAGCCGCGCTTTGGCGTCCAAAATCCGTAACTAGGTTGCGTGGACATTCCGCCATCCATGAAATCTTTGTCGCCATCAATACCAACAACGCCACCCCATGTGCGCGTGCCGACAAGGGTGGTGCCATTCACGGAGCGCATGGACTCCGGAAAAATATCGCCGTCGCTTCCAGCGCCTTGGTCCATCAGCACCACGATTGGTCCATCAATCACACGTGTTGGATACGGTTCAATGCGACCCTCGCGCGGAACGGTGTAGGCCCACGGCTTGCGTGAAAGTTTTTCCACCAACAATGAACTAATGTAGCCGCCACCATTTTCACGTATGTCCACCAGCAAACCTTTGCGATCAGTCTGCGGATAAAAAGTTCGCATGAATGAAATCAAGCCGTCGGAATCCATGTCGGGCAAATGAATGTAGGCAAGTTTTCCGTCCGAAATTGTATCGACCAGTTTGCGATTGTGCTCCACCCAGTCGAAGTAGCGAAGCGTGTGGTCGCTGGAAGGCACCGTGACCTCGATCACGTTTGCATCTTTGCCACTGGCAGAATCCGCGATCAACAACTGCACATCTTTGCCGCCCTTGTCCACTAGCAACTCGGCTGGGTCTTTCTTTGCATCCAACTTCTTGCCGTCAATGGCCAATAGATACTGCCCCGCTTTCACATTGCGAAATGGTTTTGCCAAAGGGCTTTCCGCGCTGCCGATTGCTGAAAAATCAGGCAAAATACGTGCAATTTTCCATCCTCCGTCCGCTTGCTCCAAGTCCACGCCAAGTGAGCCCACGGACACGGACGCAGTGTCTGAAAAATCATCGCCACCAGAAACATAGGCGTGGCTGTTGCGCAGCTCCGACATCAACTCGCCAATCACATCGTTCAACTCGGCGCGTGAACCAACACGATCTACCAGTGGGCGATAGCGATCGCGCATGCCCGCCCAGTCCACGCCGTTCATGTCTTCGCGCCAGAAAAAATCGCGTTGCAGGCGCCACGCCTCCTCAAACATCTGCTTCCACTCCGCTTTAGGATTGACCGCAACGGTGAGGTCCTTGGTGTCAATGATTTCAGGTTCGCCGCCGCTTGCATCAATACTCAAAAGCTCCGAACCATCCCACGCCACAACAACCGCGCCGGTTGGATCCATGGTCCACGCGTCAACCGCGCTTGACAAGAGTGGCGTGTTTTTTTCCTTGACCAAATCAAAGTGCTCAATTTTAATTTCACCTTGACCCAATGTTGGAGCCGGCCACTTCTCATCAAGCACACCATTCAATGGACGCCGACCAAGCAACACGCCTCCAGCCACCGCCTCAAAGCCGTCAAAGTCACCGGGCTGAATGGGCAACACACTGACGCGATCGGATATGCCAGCGGTCTGAATTTCATCTGGAATTTCGTCATTCAGTTTGGACAATTCCTTGGCTTTTTCACGCTCTTTTGCGGCAGATTCTGTTTCTGTTCCAACGGCCTCGGTGGGCGGAATAACGCCGTGAAATCCCTCCGCGGTATCTGATTTGGAATCAGATGGCTCATCCGCTTCGCTTTGTGGCGCGCCGTCGTGATCGCCCGACAGGTCATGCGGCTCCTTTAAGAACTCGCCCAATCCTTGCCACGCTTGCAAGTCCATTCCAAATTGCGCGGCCTCTTTTCTAAGCGGTGGCGGAAACTTGGCGTACAGCGGAACAACGCATACTTGGGTTGTGTGCAAGTTTGCAAAATTCAACTCCGCGTGATCGGGAGTTGGATTCATGTGCCGATCGGAAAGAAAATATAAATAGAAATTCGCGGGGTCCCAGCGCGGCGCGTAATCATTGGTCATGCCGTCGCCAATAGAAGTGTTCACGCCGCTCTTGAGATTGCGAATCACAATCTGCTGCATGCCGTTGGCAAGCGGCCGCGACCATGCCAGTGATTTTGAATCAGGACTAAATCGGAAATCCGAAATTGGGCCGTTGGTGGATGAGTCGACCTCCACGGTCGTCTTGGATTTTATATCAAGCACGCGCAAAAACCCGCTCTTGGTGCTCCACGCCACATGCTTGCCATTCAAACTAGACACCAGTGGATACATCCATGAGTCGCTACTTTCAACTTTGGTTTCGTCAAAGGCCAACAGATCAACTGGGTTTTCCTGCTTCTTGGCGTCATCCATGTCCACGCTCAGGCGGTGCGTCATGATGTCGGATTGACCATTCATGTCGCTGACATACGCCACTTCATTGGTTCCAATCCACGCCACATCGCGCTCACGGCTTTCACTGCGATTTGGAAATTGCAAAGGCGTTGTTACGGAATCGCCGTTCATGGCATCCACCGCGATCACCGTCACTTCGCCGCGCGACTCAATCGCCAAACGCTTGCCACCTGGCGACAAGGAAAATCCACTGGCGTTCTCCATGACGGATTCAAAGCGTGGCCGGCTTTGCAAGCGGTCACCAACCAGGCGAATGTCAAGCGCCTGCATTTGATTATTGGCGGTATCAAAGGAAATAATTTCACCGCCGCGCGCGAACACAATCACATGTCCATCACTGGAGCAATCGGCGTTGGCCCAGCGTGGCTCAAGATTTGCCGCGGTGAAAAATGTTTGCTGCGTGCGCTGGCCACCCTGCTCATCAACACTGAATAAATTCATCACGCCACTCGTGTCGGACAAAAACCAAATGCGACCACCAACCCACATTGGAAATAATTCATTCTCTGAAGTCTTGGTCAACTGCGCGAATGTTTTTCCATCCGCGCTTGCCAACCACAGGTCGGGCGCGGTACCACCGCGGTAGCCCTTCCAATGCCACCCTTCATTTGACCAGCGCGTGAACACCATTTGCCCAGTGACAGAATTGATGGAAAGCAAACTGGCCTCGCCAATATTCAACGGCTTGGCGGGTCCGCCCACAACTGGCACTTGCCATAGTTCCATGCGGCCTAGCGGATTGGTGCGCGCGGATCGAAAGATGACCGATTGATTGTCGGGCGTGAAGGCCAACGGTTGCTCGCTGGAGTCATGAAAGGTCAATCGCGCGGGCGAGCCGCCCGTGATTGGCATGACATAGATTTCTGGATTACCGTCATAATCCGCGGCAAATGCAAGGGTTTTTCCATCGGGTGAAATCACCGGCCAACTTTCACCGCCAGCTCCACTGGTCAAGCGCGCGGCTTCGTACGGCGCGGCGCCGCTGAGTTTGGTGGTCCACAAATCGCGGTCGGCCACAAAGATAAGTCGATCACCACAGATCGCGGGGTGCGACAAGTAAGCGCGGCCGGGCGCGTCGGCAAGCATGGGCGGCGCTTTGCCGTCGCTTGAAATTGGCGCGCTGTTTGCGGCTGGAATCTTTGCATCAACCCCCTGCGACAAAGTTTGCGCGTGCGCGACAAGCGGAAATAAAGATGCAATGAAAACCAATCCCACCATGAACAATACAAAAATGCGTGACATGTATTTTTCTTTCTGTTTCAATTTCACAAATGCGTATTTAAATTTCGGACTCTTGCACTTAACGCTTCAACGATGACCGCTTTACTCCATGCGCGATGCGCATGACATGATCCACCTCATCGGGTGAACCCATGACTAGCGGCGTGCGTTGGTGTAATTGCTTTGGCACCACATTCATAGTGCGCTGCGAACCGGTTGTGCTTTTACCGCCGGCCTGCTCTATTAGGAAACTCATTGGGTTGGCCTCGTACAGCAGGCGCAATTTTCCTGAAGGATGTTTCTTGGTTGGCGGATACAGAAACACGCCGCCATTGACAAGCGTGCGATGCACATCCGCCACCATGCTGCCGATGTAGCGGCTTGAATATTGATTGCGGTGCGTCCATTCAACATAGTCGCGGTAGCCCTTTGGAAATCCCTCCAGGTTCGCCTCATTCACTGAATACACCTTGTTTGCCGCAGGAATTTGCAAGTCCCGCTTGACCAACAGAAAACTGCCGACGCTGGTGTCCAGCTCAAACATGTGCGTGCCATGACCGGTGGTCAACATGAACACGGTGCTTGATCCATACAAGACATAGCCCGCCGCAATCTGCTCCGCGCCGCGTTGACACACGGTCTCCATGGCGCCAGGAATGTTGGGATCATTTTTAAGAACGGTGAATATGGTTCCCACGCCAACGGCGGTATCCAAGTTGCTGGAGCCATCAAGCGGATCAAACAGCACGCAATATTTTCCACCCTCAG
>CANJIC010000048.1 GCA_947474205.1 Planctomycetaceae bacterium
ACAGCAAGCACGGCGACTTTCAATGCAACGCGGCGCTGGCGATCGCGCGCGCCATTGGCGCCAATCCGCGCGACATTGCCGCCAAAATTCTCGCGGCCACTCCGCTTGCCGCGCTAGGCACCGCGGACATTGCCGGCCCCGGCTTCATCAATATTCGCCTTGGCGACTCCGCGCTTCACACCATGCTTGACCGCGTGTGCATGCCCGACCTTGGCATTGAACCCGCGCCGCGCACGCACGCCATTGTTGTGGATTTGTGCGGTGTGAATGTGGCCAAGCAAATGCATGTTGGACATTTGCGCAGCACCATTCTGGGCGATGTCGTGGCGCGCCTGCATGAGCGCTTGGGCCGAAAAGTTTTCCGTGAAAATCATCTTGGCGATTGGGGACTTCCAATCGCAATGACCATGTCCGCGCTGAAGCGCCAGAAGCGCGACTTGAAATCTCTCACGCTGGCCGATCTCAATCATGCGTATCGAGCGGCGCAACTGGAATCCGCCACCGATGAAGCCGGTCTTGAAGCCGCGCGCGCCCGCCACGCTGGTCCGCACCGCATCATTGAACTTGAAATTCAACATGACAGCGCGCTTGCCGCCGAGCAAGACGCCAAAGCCACGCTTCTGCGCTTGCAAGCTGGCGACGCCGCCACGGTTGCCGCGTGGCAGCAACTGATTGACGTCACCATGAGCGAAGTTCTGGAAACCGCGCGCGTTCTTGGCGTTGACTTAACCAACAAACATTCGCGCGGCGAAAGTTTTTACCGCGACAAACTTGCGCCAACGGTCCAAGCTTTCATGGACGCCGGTCTTGCGCAAGTGAATCAAGGCGCAATGGTTGTTCACTTCGCCGATCGCGAACGCCCGCTTCTTATTCGCAAAGCCGACGGCGGATTTTTGTATTCCACAACTGATCTCGCCGCGGTGCAGCACCGCGTTGGCGCGCTTCACGCTGGCGAAATTATTTATGTTGTCGACGCCCGACAACGCGATCACTTTCGCGATGTCTTTGACGCCATTCATTTGATCGGCTGGGACAAACTTGCGGACGGCACGCAAGCCAAACTCTCTCACTTGGCGTTTGGCAGCGTGTTGGGCACTGACAAAAAACCGCTTAAAACCCGCAGTGGAGAGCTCTTTACGCTCAAGGCACTGCTGGACGAAGCCATTGCGCGCGGCACGGAACAAGTTCGCCTTCGCGCCAAACAAACTGATTCGCCAACTGAGGGAACAGCCGAACAAGAAATCGCCGACATTGGCCGCGCCGTTGGTATTGCCGCCGTGAAGTACGCCGATCTGTCCGGCGACCCCATCAAAGATTATGTGTTTGACCTTGATCGCATGATTGCGTTTGAAGGCGACACCGGACCCTACATTCAATATGCGCACGCGCGCATTGCCAGCCTTCTTGCAAAAAGCGACGCGACCGAGTCCGCCATTGCAAACGCCGCGTGGATATTCAATCACGCCGCCGAACGCGCGTTGGTGCTTGCCATTCTTGCCTTCCCAGCCACCATTAAAAACGCGGCCGACCTTGGTTCCCCGCAACGCGTCTGCTCCGCGCTGCATGAACTTGCAAATTCATACGCAACTTTTTATCAAGCGTGCCCCGTTCTCAAGGCGCCCGATGAAGCCACGCGACTCGCCCGCCTTCGTCTTTCGCATTTAACCAAACGCGTTCTGGCGCAAGGACTTCATCTGCTAGGCATGGACGCTCCCAATCGAATGTGATATTGCGCCATCCATCGACACCTCAACATCGATTGATTTCCCCATTATTCAAAGCAAAATATCAACTCGCCGCCACGGCGCGCATGTTTGCAATCAATACATTTTCAACAAGGCAACTGAGCGGACGCGGGCCGCAAGCGTGTTTCATACACAACCCCGCTCTCGCTTAAAACACTTTGCGCTTTGCGAATGCTCTCTAGCCAATGCGCGTCGGCGCCAACTAAATCAGGCTCCCATGTCACCACGCGCGAAATGCCAGCTTGCACCATGCCAATAGCGCACGCCACGCACGGCGAAAATGATGTGAACATGGTGCACCCAAGCGGACTCACTCCGTTGCGCGCGCATTGAATAATGGCGTTCATTTCCGCGTGCACAATTAATTCATATTTAGCCGGCCGCTCCAATCGCTCCGCGCGATCTTCAACGCCCCTAGGCAACCCATTAAAACCCGTCGCCACAATTTGTTTTGCCGCGCTCACAATAATTGCGCCAACGCCACGACTGGGGTCCTTGCTCCATGTCGCAATCTGATCCGCAAGCAGCAGAAATCGAATGTCCCATTTGTTGTCGCTGGTTGACTTCATTGTGTGACCCGCATGCGCGCCAAGTCTAACTATTACTTGGCGCCAACCGCTGACATTCCCATGGTGGTGTCACTTAAGGCCTGAGCTATGGAGTCCAGGCGCTCCGCAACCGTGCCCATGCCCTGCACCCGCGCCGCGGGATCTAATTGAATGCACTCTTGAATCAATTGACCCAATTCCACTGGAATTTTAGGGTTTCGAATGTGTGCGGGATTCGGAAGTTGAACCAAGTTGGTGTTGACAACGCCACCTGATGCATTCAAATTTTGTGGAGGAAAAACCGTGGGAATAACTTCACCGCAAAACAAAAAATACGCCATGGCTCCAAAATTGTAGACATCGGTTTGCGCCGTGATGGCCTGTAAATGCCCCTGCTCTGGCGCGATGTATCCGGGCGTCCCCTGAATTCGTTTCTTCACTTCGTTCACCGAACAAGCTTGACCCAAATCAATGATCTTGACTTGTCCTTTGTCTGTCACCATGACATTGATCGGTTTCATATCGCCGTGCACAAATCCACGTTGATTCATGTGATCAAGACCACGAGCCACTTGCGCCAAAAGTTGGGTGGCTTCAGTCATATTTTTAAACCTGCGGTTCTCCAGCGTGTCCGCATCGACAAGCTCCATCAACAATCCAATGTCCGTTGTTGTGAAACGTTTTGTTATCCGTAAAATTTTATAAATGCCCCGAATATTTTTGTGATCAAGCTTGGAGCCAATCGCGTATTCCTGCTCAACCTGCTCAATAAATCGATCGGACTTTTGATCCACGTGAACCACGTGCTTCAAAGCCCAGACCTGCTTGCTCTTGGGATCTTGAACTACAAATACTTCGCTGGCGGCACCAGTTCCAATCTTGGCGATGACGCGATGACCAAACAATTCTATCGGTAAAGATGCCATAATTGAGATACGCCCACCTATCTTACGAAGTCAAATTTACATAAATGACCAACAATTTATCCTAACAAAAGACTTTCAATCAAGCAACTGATCTGGCTCTTTTTCTAGTGTTCAACGGGGCGTCTGGCCACAAAAACAAAGAGCATTGTTTGCTTTGGATCAAGACCCCGAATGGCTTGTGTCAAGATTTATTTTGGACAAGTTGCGCTTCAAATTCAGCGGCTCCAAAGAATCGTCCTGGGCTGCTGACTCCGGCAACATCACTATGCAAATAAACGTGATCGGCCGAAATGTTTAATTCCTTTTGCAGATGTCGCACCAATGAAGCCAATTCGCTCATTTGATTCGTAGTGAATTCCCGTCTGTCACCGTTGCCAATCAGGCAAATTCCAACCGCGTGACGATTGAGTTCATCAGCCGAGGGCGCGCTGCGACTGGAAACTAATTTTATATCTGAGTGCCCCGCAAAGTTTTTCACCAAGGAAGCAACATGCGCTCCAGGTTCTTGTCTATTCCATCGTGCCGCAACCTCTATGGAACCGTCGGCAATGCCTTGCCCATTGCCTATGAGAAAGTGATATCCAATTCCACTTGCATCGGACGCGCCCTGAAGGCGCGCCACCGAAGACATGTCTCCAGCTGGCGTGTTTGAATGATGAATCACAATAGAGGTCCATCGTTGGCGATCCAGTTTGGCTTCGCGCGGCATAATGCTGGTGTCTCTTGCGCCAACAATCACCGGCGCCATAGCCAATGGCCTTGGTCCATTCGCATCACCAAGCACCAACAAACCACTTGTCAACGTTGCCGCCACGGCAAAGCCCGCCCAAACAATGCGCGTTCGACGTGACACAATGCCTTGAACTGCCGCAAGCTTGATGATGTGTATTGGGAGCGCCATAAATAATTTCTTCCACTCCACTATCGGACAAATATTGAATCGGCTTTGGAAAAAATAAAAATTTTTATAAGTTGCGCTTAGCCCGCTGGTGGCGACAGTCTGGCTCGCAATGCTGGCTTTGGATTTCCAAACACATCTGGTTCCGTGACTGGCGTGAATCGATCGCGCAAATTATCTGATCGTTCAAACTGATTGCGTGGCTCGCTTTCAGGAAAGAGAACTTTTTGGCAACCCCCCATTCCCATTGTGCACAACATGCAACCCATAGCCATAGAAATGGTGATCAAGACCAACCGACCACAATTCATGGTGGTTGACCTGGCGTTTGTGTTGCGGCGACCACTGGTGTGCGTGGCGTTGGCATGGGCAGTGGATTCACTCATGGTTCAAACTCTACTTTAACGGATTTTTCAGAGGTGAAGTCGTCAATTGGCCAAGGAATTGCCCGCTCGGTTTTCAAAGTTCTGCCACTCCAGCCATCCACATAGGTCACCACCACCAAGGCCGTGGCGTCCGCACAATCGGGCGGCACCTGAATTGGCGTCTCAAGCGAATAGTGCGAGTTCCCAAGTCCATTGCGATAAACATTGCGCAGTTGCAATGGACCCCAATGCGCCGCCGCCAACGGAATCACTTTGCCCGACATCTGCAAGCTGGCTTGCAGCGTCAAGTCGCCAGTCAGTTGAATTGCGCCGCCTCGACCATCAAGCGCGTTCACAAAAAGTACAAGTTTCTCCGACTGCGCAACTTGACCCGCGGTTTCTTTTTTAGGCAGCGCCCTGGACAAATTTCCAATGGAAATCTTGGCGACATGCGGCGTGGCTTCTTCCAGTTCCGCGGACGGCGTCTTGGTGGCCGCCTCGCTCTTGATGGCCAACTGCGCCCGCAACTCCTCTACTTGTGATTCAAGCGCCACGTTTTTGGCTTCAAGTTCTTGCGCTTGCTGACGAAGTTTGTCGGCTGGACTTGGCGTGAACACGGTCGCATGGCAACCCGCCATGAACAGACATGCAACACAGATTTTATCAAGAATGGTTTTCACTACACGCTCTTTCCATCGGTGATTGATAGTCGAATTTCAAAAGCCAGTTGCTCTAATGCATCGGTAAAATCTACATTGACCACGGCGATTTCTTTGGGCAAATCCAAGCGGATGGGCGCAAAATTCAAAATTCCAAGAATGCCCGCGTCGACCAGTGATTGTGCCACAGCGACCGCCGCGTCGGGCGGCACGGCGATTAAACCCATTTGCACATTTTTCTTTTTCACGGTTTTTTTTAATTCTCCCATGCTCTGAACACAAAGCCCCGCGATACGTTTGCCCACTTCCTTCTTGTCGTGGTCAAAGGCGGCCACAAAGTCAAAGCCCTCATTTCGAAAGCGTGGATACGCCAGCAATGCTCGCCCAATATTGCCGGCACCAACCAAAACCGTCTTCCAAGTTTGATCCATTCCAAGAAGTTGGCGCAATTGATCGTGCAAATCGCGAATTCGATACCCAACCCCGGGACGCCCCAATGAACCAAAGCACGCCAAATCCTTGCGCACTTGCGCGTCTTTCACTCCAGTTTGATCGCCCAACTCCTTGCTGCTAATGGCCGCTTTGCCTTGATCAAGCAGGGAATGCAGCACCCGAAGGTACAAACTCATGCGTCGGCTGGTCGGTTTGGATATGCGATCTGAGTTTGGCATGGCGGAGATTCACAATAGACTATCCACATGCATATCGCGGACATTCTTTCCCGCGACTCGATGACCACGAGTTTCGAATTTTTCCCGCCGCGCAACGACGCGGGCTGGGAATCTTTATTTCATGTCATCGCTGACTTCGAGCGATTGCAACCATCATTCGTTAGCGTTACGTATGGCGCCGGTGGCAGCACGCGAACGCGCACGCATGAACTTGTTGTTCGCTTGAAGACCCAAACCAAGTTGGATCCAATTCCACATCTCACATGCGCCAACCACACGCGCGGTGATATTGAAAATATTCTCACCCAATATGCGCAATGCGGCGTTTCCAATATTTTGGCTTTGCGAGGGGACGCGCCGCTTGCCGGAAATTCCACAAGTGATTTTGCGCACGCGGTTGATCTGGTCAAATGCATTCGTGAATTCAACAACCACGGCACGCACACCGATCCCCGTGGATTTGGAGTTGGTGTTGCTGGATTTCCAGAAGGCCATCCAGATACTCCCAACACGTTGTTGCAAATGGATCACTTGCGCGCCAAGGTTGACGCGGGTGCGGACTACGTTTGCAGCCAGCTTTTCTTCGACAACGCCGCTTTCATTGATTGGAAAGAACGCTGTGAGCTAGCGGGAATTCGCGTGCCAATCATGGCCGGCATTATGCCCGTGACAAGTATTGCGGGTCTGAAACGCATGGCCGAATTGGCTGGTGGAACCCGGTTTCCCGCCAAGTTGCTTCGCGCCGTTCAACGCTGTGGCGATGACGCCGACGCGGTTGAACGCGTGGGCATTCACTGGGCCACCGAACAATGCATGGCTCTGCTGGATCATGGAGTGCGTGGAATTCACTTGTACACGCTGAACAAGTGCGCGGCCACGCAGGCTATTTTTCAAAATCTAGGCGTGAAGAACTCCGCTCAACTTCGATCCACCTAAATTCAACTCAAACTTTTTTCGCAAGCGGCGTTCAATTTATTTTTGTGGCGTCGCGGAATCTTTGGCCTGCGCTGGCTCTTGTGTTTTTTGCGCAGCCGAATCCGCCGCGGGCTCGATCCAAAGCTTTTTCAAAATAACCGCCATGCTTTCATCGCCAGGTGTTCCCCGCATCACGGATAATCCCGACTTCACCGCTGCTTGATTTTGAAGCAAATGCCCGATGTATGCCTGCAACAATCCAAACTGAGCCGCATCTCGGCCAATCTCTATGCGACGACCCACTTCTATAAGAGCCTTCTCAAGCCTGGGACGTGGTGGAATTGTTCGCGGCCCCCACGTCACATCCATCATCTCAGGGTGCTCCATGAATAATTTGTGCAGGGTCAACGCGGCGGAGGCCGCAAGATTTGCGCTGATTTGACAGTGCAACATGCCCGCCATTGCCAGCGGATCATTGGGTTGAATGAGCAAGGCCACTTGAAATCTTTTTTCAGCGACAAACGCGTTGCCTTCATACATGGCGCGCTGACCTTCGGACAACAATTCATCAAATCTATTTTGTTGATCGGTGGTCATGGAATCAATGTGCTGACCATGTTTTAACACCAACGCATATTCATCAAGCGTCATATGTATCCCCTCGCGCTTTTCCGTTTCTGGATCCACAACGACGGCGCCTTTGTCCACATTTTTGGGCGGCATATCTGTTATGGATAGATTATCTGTGGCGCTTAAATCTCTTTTTAATTGGCCATATGCGTCCAACATTCGGTCACGACTCGCCTTCTCATCCAATTTATTTTCGCCCTGTTTGTCCGCGGAATTCGTTGGCTTACCACCTCGTTCAAATCCCGCCTGAAATCTCGCCTTTACTTCCTTCATGACCATGCCATAGCCGCTGATTCGATTATCCATTGGTTCCGCACCTTGATTCAGATTGCGAGGCGTGGATGGCTTGGCCAAATCCAACCGTAACGCGTCGCTTGACTGAAATGGATCCTGCAGACCAACACCGATCGCGCTCGATTGCATGGCGTTTTTACGAACATCTTCGCGCAGGCGCGCGGTTTCATACAGGGACATTCTGGCGCTGCCAAGACGGTCTCGGTCAATTTCCAGGCGGATGCCTCGCAAATTGTTCGTCGTTAAATTTCCTGTATCGCCTTGACGGGTTCGAAATGCCGCGTACGGAGTATCTGTTGAATCCATGGATTTAGATAAATTCGTCGATAAAGCAAGACCCTGGCTATCAAATCGCAAAGGGTCCCTGGATTTCCAGCTGTTCGTATCTCGGGCCGGAGGCAAAGCATTATTTTGATTGATGGGCTGGACTTGACCCAAGCTTGGTCGACTTCCAGTTTCTTGAGAAACTATTCTTATAAAATCATCGTATGGATTTAAGCCAAGCGTTTGGGAACGGCTTCGGGTTTGAGATGTATCGCGGCGAACTGGCCTCGCTGAAGGCGCGTTTGCAGAATTGGCCCCACCTGAGCCAATCTGAAGAGACCCGTCAAGCGCATTTTGTGCCAGGGTTTCGGAAATCAGGAAAACCAAAAAAAAGGCCGCGACCATTGCCATGGAGTGCGTGCGTAATTTCTGATTTGACTCATGGAAATTCATATCCATATCCTAGCGAGCCGCGATTCGCCATAGCATGATGAATTCATGCCGCAGACACATAATGTTTCCCCGCCAAACAAACAGATTTCAATATTGGCTGTCACGATCGCGCTGTTCTTGGTTCTTGTTGCGATTCTCTTTGGAATATATGGACCTAAAATTGCGAATCGCTTAACGCTGATGGGTGGTATTCCTCTAAGCGAAATCGTAGATGCATCGGCGCATATGCGTAAAAATGCCATCCTGAAGTATCAGCAACACGAGAGTGAAACTCCTATCAAAGGCGCGGAATTGGATGCGAAGGTCTCGCAACTTCTTGGCCGCCCGTGCGCGATTCCTGACCTGACCGAAGCGGGTTACCAACTATGGCAAGTTGCGCCCGCTTCACTACCTGGCGCCACGTATCGCTCCGCGGAGTTGGTGTATCAAAACACTTTGTCCAATGATGCGCACTGGTTGGTTCTCTATCTCGCCGCCGACAATGGACAGTATCTCATTTACAATGCGTTTAGCAGCGCGCGCCAGTTCATGCCTGACACGTTTGTTCTTGAGGATATTTCGGCAACCGAAACCGATACATCCATGATTCTGATTTGGAGCGATGGACCCGTGCTCTATCTCGCTTGTGTTGATAATCAACACGAGGCAGAAATGTTGCAGTCCTTTTTAAGCGCTCAATAAAATATTCCCGTGCGTGTCCCCGCAAAATACTTAGACTGTCACCATGACTCGCACGGCTTGTATCACCACACCAATTTATTATGTGAATGACCGCCCACACATTGGGCATATTTTTACAACCACATTGTGCGACGCGTGGGCCCGAGCCATGCGCATGCAAAACCGCGATGTCTTTTTCCTAACAGGCACGGATGAGCACGGCGTGAAGGTTGAAAAGTCCGCGGCCGAACACAATGTCACCCCGCAAGCGTGGGCCGACACAAATGCCGCTGAATTCAAGCGTGTTCTTTCGCTTTTTCAACTCACCAACACCGACTTCATACGCACAACGGAGCCGCGACATGAACGACAAGTGCAGGCGTTCATTGAACGTCTGCAAAAATCTGGCGCGCTGTACAAGGGCTCCTTCGAAGGTTGGTACGACGAGGGTCAAGAGGAATATCTCACCGAGACGCGCGCCAAGGAGTGCGAATATAAAAGTTCAATCAGTGGCAAGCCGCTTGTGCGCGCCAAGGAGCAAAATTGGTATTTCAAACTGAGCGCGTTCAGTGACCGCTTGAAAGCGCACTTTGAAAGCCATCCACATTTTGTGCAACCGTCGGCGCGCATGAATGAAGTCGTTGGTCGTCTGCGCGAAGGGTTGCAAGACGTTCCCATGACGCGCACCAATTTCACCTGGGGCATTCCCATGCCGGGCGATCCGGGCCATGTGATTTATGTGTGGATCGACGCGTTGTTCAACTACATCACCGCGCTTGACTACACCGATGCCTCCGAACAAAATCCGCGCGCTCGATACTGGCCCGCCGACTGGCATGTCATTGGAAAAGAAATCCTGTGGTTTCACGCGGTGATTTGGCCCGCCATGCTTATGGCGCTTGAGTTGCCGCTGCCTACAAATATCCACGCCCACAGTTTCTGGATTAGCGAAGGCAAGAAAATGAGCAAAAGCCTGGGTAATTTCATTGATCTTCCAACGATTGAAAGTTACATAGCGCGCTACGGATTGGACGCGTGGCGTTGGTTCATGTTGACGCGCGGCCCGATTGACGCAACCGACGCGGATTTCCGCGCCGTGGCGTTTCATGAAACATACACCGCCGACTTGGTGAATACGGTTGGCAATTGCTCCAGCCGCGTCACGGCCATGATTGTTAAAACATTCAACGGTCAAATGCCGCAGGACATTGAGCGTGGTGGCGCTTGGCCCGCTCGCTGTCAACAAGCGGTGGCCGATTGGGAAAAACATTTTGCACAATTTCAATTAGCCGACGCCGCCGAAGATGCCATGAAGTTGTTGCGCGATGTTGATTTGTTCATCAACCAAACCGAGCCGTTTAAGTTGGCCAAGGACCCGGCGCAACGTGAGCGCGTGGCCTCTATTTTGGCGCAGTGCCTGGAAAGTGTTCGCATTGCGTTGCTGCTACTTGAACCATTCTTGCCCCAGAAAATGTCGGAGTTTTCCGCGCAACTTGGCATGGCGGCGGACGCGCCTTGGAATGTCCGTTCACAATGGGGCCAGTTGCAACCTGGCGCCGCGGTCAACAAAGTGGCGCTGTATCCACGCGTAGAAATTGCCAAGCCGTAATCGTTAGAGCGTCCGTGTTGATATGGCACAAGACATTGGCGCGCCGCTGCAAGCCATAAATAAAAACAAGCCTAAAAATCAAGCAGACGGGCCTAGTTTTCTAGACCCGCCTGCTCAAAAAAGGGCGTGGACGAGGCAAACTTCGTCTTTACAGACGTCGCCGCCTCCCACAAATCATCCCGCCGCCGCCGAGCATGGCCAGCACTGACAGTGCTCCGGGCGCGGGAATGAATCGCATATCCAGCGAGACGGCGTCAAGCGAAGTGTTGGCGCCGGTGCTGGAAAAGTTCACTTGCCACTGCGTAGCGGCAATCAAATTAGGTGGGAAATTCCAAGTGAAGGCAAGCGTTTGCACGCGGCCACCCATTGGAAATGGTTCATCGGATCGGATAGATGACACGATTGGGTTCACTCGAATCATGCTTCCAAAATTATCCATGAGCGAAAGCGTGACGCTTTGCATGTTGATGACTGTTCCAGCAGCGGAAATATTTAAGACAACTTCAAGCGGATTTCGCGGCGCGGCGGTCATGCCACCAAGCATGGAAATAAAGAGTGGACCTGATGTGCCATAAATATTCTTTGTGCTTGTTAAAACAGCGCCTGGACCAAAATTAATAAGAGCGCCAAGATTGTTGCTATTTGGAGCATCAGGAAGATTGGAACCACCATACGCGGATGTGAAATTTTCCCATCCCATGTACTCGGTGTCGGCGGTGCCGCGCCAAGTTGGAATGAGCGGATTCACAAATCCTGCATTGGCGGCAAATGTGACAGCCCCAATGGCAAA
>CANJIC010000049.1 GCA_947474205.1 Planctomycetaceae bacterium
CCGGCCACAACAAACTTCACGCCGTCCATGACATCAAGCACGCGCTTGGCCGCGCTGATGAAATACTCCGGACCCTTTTGCATGGTAATTCGCCCGAAATACAGCACAATTTTATCGCTGCGCTTGATGGGCTCCGCGCCCATGCCGCTTGGATCTAGGTCCACGCCGTTGTAGACCACGTCCACTTTGTTGGGGTTGACGCCGTAGCGGTTCACCACCAAGTTGCGCGTGAGCATACTCACGGTAATCACGCGAACCGCGCCGTGCATTCCGCGGCGCTCAATGTTGTACAGCGGTTGATTCACATGCTCGCCCGAGCGGTCAAACTCCGTGCTGTGCACATGCACAACAAGCGGCTTGCCCGTTGCGCGCGCAATGGCAAGACCCGCGGGATAGGTCAGCCAATCATGAGCGTGGATCACATCAAAGTGAACGCCGCGCGTGGCTTGCAAACAGAAGCGCGCGTATTGCTCGCTCTCTTGAATTAAATTTCCGCCGTAGTCCGCGCTGGTTGCGCCGCGCGCTTGGATTTCTTGATTGTCACTGGCGTTTGATTCTGGAAGCGCGTCCATCATGGCCAACTCATGCGTGAGCCAGGTGCGAGTTTGCGCGCTCAACCAAGTTGGCAAGTTCAATGTTTTTCGCAGCGCCGCGGAGCCCAGCAATGTTTGCACCGTCAAGTTGGCTTGGCTTGAAACATAGGGCGCGCTCACGCTCATGGGCACGGAAATGCTGGTCAAGCCAGCGCTTTTTGCGGCCGCCGCGACATCGGCGGGCTCCAAATTTTGCTGCATGACTTTGCTGATCAACTCCGTCGCTTGATGAATAATGTCGCGCTCCACGCGCTCTCGTTGCACAACTTCCGGCGGCGGAAGCGACGGATGCGGCAAGTCGGTTCCCGGAGAAAGCATGTGCACGTGGCTGGCAAATTGTCCATCAATATGTTTTGGCAACACAAAGGTCACGTCATCGCCGCGGCGATCAAGCGCCTTGGTTAATCCATAGCACGCAGTACCCAAGCCGCCCGTGATGAACGGTGGAAATTCCCAGCCAAGCATAAGCACGCGTCGCCCCATGAATCAGTCTTTCTCTTCGCCGGACATGTCACCCAGATTTCGAAACGCCGCCTCATACGCCAGCAGCCATGTGGCCACAATAGAGGCGTCGCCGTTAAGTGACTCATTGTGCAATGGAACTGTGTTGATGAAAACATATTCGCGCTGCTCGCTGCGGAAATGTTTTGGCGCCTCAACTTCAAAGTCGGAGCCAAGCTCAACTAGTTCCTCTTCAATCAACTCCTCAAGTGGATCGCCAAAGTGCATCAAGTCCGTCTCAATGCTTTCACTGAGCCAACGGTCGGGAGTGCTTAGGCTGACGGTCCAATGTCCGTCGTGCGATTGCACCAAATACCAAGCGTCTTCCTTCACATCGCGGGCGCGGCAACGTAATAAATCGCCTTGCACCTCCACGGAGGTGAAAACATTTCTATCGCGCGCAATTTCCGCGACACTTTCCAAGAATTCCCGAACATTTTTCATGATGCTTCAAATCCTTTCATACACTGATGGGCGGAAGATTGTACCCAAAGTCCAACTGAACACACTCTTTACACTTTGTGCGCCCACGCGCTTGACCATGACGCTGAATCACCACGCGAAAGCATTGCAATGAACGCCAAACAAGGGACAACGGAAAAAATTTGGACCACGCGCGAATTGTTAGCGTGGATGACGCCGTTTTTAACTGGCAAGAAAATAGATTCGCCGCGCGTGTGCGCCGAAATGTTGCTGGGTCATGTGTTGGGTTGCGATCGAACCCGTTTGTATATGGAGTCCGACCGAGTGGTGGACGCCGCGCAACTTGCGCGCTTGCGTGAATTGGTACGCCGCGCCGCCGAGCATGAGCCCGTGCAATATTTGGTTGGCGAAACTTGGTTCTACGCCAAGCCGTATTTTGTGGATAGCAGCACGCTGATTCCGCGGCCCAGCACCGAGCGCGTTACGGAACTTGCCGTGGCATGGGCGCGGCTGACTGGGCAAACTTCTTTACGCATGTTGGATCTGTGCACAGGTTCGGGTTGCGTTGTGGTCAGCGTGGTCAGCGCGCTGGTCACGCCCAAGCGCAATAATTACGAGCCGCCAGTTGCGGCCATGGAAGTGTCGGCATTGGCCACTGATTTAGTTCCGGCCGCGATTGTGTTGGCCGCGCGCAACGCGGTGCGCCACGGAGTTGATGCGCGTATTGAGTTTCGCGCCAGCGATCTGTTTGAATCAATCGACGCCGCGCAGCAAGGCGCGTTTGATCTGATCACGGCGAATCCTCCATATATAAGCGACGCGGAGTGGGCGCAGTGCGCGCCGAATGTGCGTGAGCATGAGCCAGTCACCGCGCTGCGAGCTGGCGCGGAAGGTTTGAATGTGATTGAACCGCTGCTGCAAAATGTGGCGAAGTGGTTGCGTCCAGGCGGGCGATTATTGCTGGAAATTGCGGCTTCGCAAGCCGATGCCGCGCAGCGCCTGACGCGTGCCAATACGCAACTTGTGTTTCACGGCGTTGAAAATGACGGTGACAATTTGCCGCGCGTGTTGGTGGCTGATCGCGTGGCGTAAAATAATTCAACGTTGCAATTTTCTCAAGCGCGCTCAAAGTGAAATTTTGCGATAGAGCAAGCGCGTTGGATTTTCGACGCGTGGTTGAATTCAAACGCGACACATGCGCGTTTCAAATCCGCGCGGCCCCAATCTATAAATCAGTTTTAAATCAGCTTCACAATCCGGCTGGCGGCGGCGTGACTATGGCTTTGCAAGCCTCATCAAGAAGTTGCTGCGCTTGAAATGGTTTGAACAAAAAACAATGCAGGCCTTCTTGGCTGGAGCGCACAATGGAATGATTCGGGTCATAGCCAAAGCCCGTCATTAAGATCACGGGCGTCTCGGGGTCAATCGCTTTGGTGGCGCGAAAAATTTCATACCCATTGCGATCGGGCAGCCGAACATCGCTGAGCACAAGTTCAAACGGCGCGTTTTTATTTTTGGCGGCATCCAACGCCAGCAACGCGGGCTCTCCACTGGCAAACGAAGTCACAATGGCGCCTTGTTGGCTTAAGATGGTCACAATGGCCTCGCGAATTCCGGCCTCATCATCCACAACAAGCACGCGCCGACCCGCAAGTTTGGGTTGCTGCGAACCCGCCACGGAAATTCGGTCCACGCCAAGCACGCCGCGAAAACCTTCGGTGGCATTTTGCAGGCGCTTCTCTAGCGTGGCAATGCAATCCTCCATTTGTCCCAGCGCCAATAAACCCGCGCTGGTGTTGGACATGTTCTCGCGCAACGATTCAAGCGACTCGCGCAAAGTGCGCACCGGAATTGCAATTTCCTCTTGGACACTTCCAGTGATGCGTTGATTGGTGGTGTATCGCTCCACAATCAGCATGTCCAAAATGTTCAGCGCCATGGCCACGTAGCGTCCATACAACTCAAGCAGAAATTGATCCTCTTCCTCAAAGGCGCGCGGGTCGCCACTTTCCAAATTGATTGTTCCCACAACGCGGTCATGCAACAACAAAGGCGTGGTCAACGAGCAACGACAATTGGGCAGACCAGATCGGTAGCGCGGATCATTGGTAGGGTCTTTGCACAAATAACTTTGGCCCGTGCTTGCCACATAGCCAGTGATTCCGGCGCCGTCTATGTCGGCGCGCATTTGCTGGCCAATGGGTAGTGGCGCAATGCCTTTGTGCAACACCAATTCCAGCACGCGCGTTTTGCGATCTAGCAAACGCACTTGATAATTGGAGGCCGCGAACAGTTCGCGCAACGCTTGTTCCACGCGGCTTTCAAGCAATTTCAACCGCTCCGCAACATTCAGCGGATTCACAATCACAGCGTCCAAATTCAACATCATGTCGCCGGCGTTGTCCACTTGCTCAATGCGGTCGAACAAGCGCTGACGCGGCGTGACATTCACCAGCGTGGCTACGGCGTGATCGCTTTGGCCCTCCACAACTAATTTGGAAATGGCCACTTCAAATGTTTTGGTGCCGCTGCGAAAGCGACGCAAGTGACTTGCGCGCGGGGACTTTGCCTCGCGCACAACATCGCGGCATGTGTCCGCGAATCGTCGCATCACTTCAGGCGTCTGGCCCGCAAGACGCGCGCTCATCCACACAATTTCACCGGCGGCATCGACCACGCCCACGCCATCCACCAAACCTTCAAGCAAGGTGGCGGCATCAAAGGTTCCAGAGTTGTTGATCTTGCTAGTCATGATTTCAGTTTCAATCACAGTCTAGGGGACGCCAACCTTTACGAGAAGGTTTACACTATGTATTCAATCGGTTTCATAATGATTGTCGCTCAAGATTTATTCAAGAAATTCGCATCGCGCCCCGCAATTGATGGTGTCAGTTTTCACGTGCCCGCTGGAAGCATTTGTGGTTTTCTTGGTCCAAATGGCGCTGGCAAGAGCACTTCAATGCGAATGCTTGCGGGTGCGTTGGCGCCGGATGGTGGCAGCGTCATAATTGATGGCGCCAATGTGTGGACGCAACCGCGTGTGGCGCGCGCGCGCGTGGGTTGGCTGCCGGAGCGCGCGCCGGTGCAGTTGGACGCCAGCGTGCAGGAATTTATTCAGTGGTCGGCGCGCATGAAGGGCGTTGAAAAAAAATTCGCTGCTGAATTTGCCGAGCACGCCATGGGCCAGTGCGGCTTGCTTGATGCGCGCGCGCGTGTGTGCGGCGAGTTGAGCCGCGGATTTCGCCAGCGCGTTGGTTTGGCGGCGGCGCTTTCTTCGCGGCCAAAAGTTTTGCTTTTAGATGAGCCCACGGCGGGGCTTGATCCCGCGCAGGTTCTTGCGTTTCGAGAATTGTTGCAGTCGCTCAAAGGTTCCGTGACCGTGCTGCTTTGCACGCACGTGCTTGCGGAAGTGGAGGCCACGTGCGATCAATTGATCGTGCTTGACCGCGGCCGCGTGATTGCAACAGGTTCACCGCACGAGGTGCGTTTGAAATTAGGCGTGTCTGCCACGCTTGAAATAGAAGTCAACGATCCAGCGCGCGCCGAAGTGGCCATTGCCGAGGCGGGTTTGCATTTGCAATCGCGTCGCCTGCTTGATGCGCCGTGGCACGCCATGACGGCTACGGGCAATGTCACGCTTGCGACGCGCTCGGTGCTTTCTCAAAGTTTGGCGCGTGATGGCGTGGCCGTGCGCCGCATGGATGTGCAGGCGGGCGCGCTTGAAGAGGCGTTTCGGCAACTCGCATTGGAGGCGTCGTGAAACTTTTTTCTAGGCCAATTCCTTTGCGCATGTGGCATATTTCTCGCTGCGAACATGTTCGCCTTTATCCAAGATTGAGAGCGCAGATTTCTTGAGCGGATTTGCCGTGGCTTTCAATAGGGAATTGCGTTCGCTTGTGGCTACCCCACTGGTCTGGGGCGCTGCTGCTGCTGCTGGTGCAATTCCCGCGGGAATAGGTTTCGCGTTTGGCGGACTTGTCGCCGGATCAGTTGCGGATTTGTCGCGCGCGATTGGAATTTCGCTGTGGTGCGTTGGCGCCGCCGCGTGCGCATTAGCGGCGCGCAGCATTCCAAGTGAGCGGCGCGCGGGAACCTGGGATCTCACTTTGGCTTCACCCATCAATGTTGCAACAGTGTTGCACGCAAAGTTCGCAGCGATCGCGGTGGCGAGCGTGGCGCTGCTCATTCCAATTTTCTTGCAGGCGATTGTGTTGTCAACGGTTGCCGCACCATCATGGAGCGTGATCACTTGCGGCGTCTTTGGTTTGTGGCTGATCATTGTCGCCGCGGCTGGTGTTGGCTTGCTTGCGGGAGTGGTGGTGCGTTCAAACGCTGGCGCCATTGTCGCTTCGTTGACCGCCATCGCGGCGTGGATCGCGCTGTGTCGTGGCGGGCAATCATTGCATTGGCCGGCAATCGCTTCGGCCGCGTTCGCGCTTGATCCGCTGCGCCGTGGCGAAGATTTCACGCGCGGAACACTGGACCTTGGTAGCGCCGTGGCGTTGCTTGCCATGGGTGTTGGCGGCGCGTGGTGCGCCGGCGCGTGGGCAATAAGCGATACAGAAATCCCTAGAAAAAGCAGGGAATTGCAAAGATTTGCAATGTGCGTCGGGGTGTTCGCCGCAGTTGTGTCCACCGTATTGGCAGTGCGTGGATCTGGCGCGCCCGCCGCGCGCGTGGAAGCATCGACACTGTTCAGCGGCTCATTGCAATTCGCCACCAAGAAGCTCATCGCGCAATGCGCGGGACCAATGAACATCACTTTGTTCACATCAAAAGGAAACGTGGATCCAGAAGCGTTGCGCAACGCGCGCGCGGTGTTGGCGCGCGCATTAGGCGCGGCGTTGGCTGAAGGAGCAATTCTGAATTGCCAAGAATTGGATTTGCTGGATGCGGCCGACGCCGAAAAAAGCGCCGCGATGTTTGAGATGATCGAAGCCAGTGAGTCCAAAAATGTGAACGCATGGCGGCAGGCCAACGAAAAAGGGTTGGAGGCGTTTCGTTCCATTGAAAGTTTCGCCGACGCATCGGTCGCGCAAATTCAAACGCTGGCAAATGCTCTTGCCAAAGATGACACAGCCCGCGTCAAACTGGAGTCCTTCGCCGCGGCCATGAACAAGACCGCGTCGCAAGGACATGTGGTGCGTGAGGCAATTTCAAAATTGGCAACGCCCACGGCGGAGCAACCGCTGGGTAATGCCGAAGGAGCTGGGCGCAAGCTGGCCAATGAATTGAAGTGGTGGTCAAGCACGCTTCAGGAAGTCGCTGATATTGCTGGAAATAGGCTGCAAAACCTCACTCCAGCCATGGCAACGATCGCGCGCCAAACTCAGCGAAATTGCGCGCGCCACGCCGAGCAAGCCAAAGCCGCGCAAGATCAAATTGATCAACTTCCACCACTGCGGCTTTCTGAAGTCGCGGCGGCGATGCAATTTCCACCCACGATTATTGTGAGTGGCACAAAGGGTGTCGCCGCCATCCCCGCTTGGCAAATGCGTAGTAGTGTGGATGCGACTGAGCTTTCATTGGTGGAGGCCATGCGCTGCGCCCAGGGCGCGCCACGAATCGCGGTCACCATTGTGCACTCACAAACAACATCACCGCTTGACAGTGTTCCTAGTGGCGGCGACTTGTCGCTCATTGTCCAATCGTTGCGCGCCGCGCGCATTGAAGTGGATCAATGGAATCCAGTCAATGCGACTAGGCCTCTGACCCAGGGAGTGAAGCGGGTATGGATAGTGGTTCCTCCACTTGATCGCAGCGCGCAAGAGCCAGACCCCGCCGAGGTCGCGTTGTTGGCGGCAACACGGCGCCTTATGTCAGAAGGCGAAAATATTTTCGTAACCGCCACTCCAAATCCATTCGCCGCCATGGGAATCAGTGATCCGTGGGCCGATCTTTTTCAATACGCTGGGTTGCGCGCCAAGAGCGGTCAAGTGGTTCTCGATCTTGGTGCCCGTTCTGAAAACATCAAAGAACTGCGTAATTTCGTTGAGTTTTCAGGCAGCGCAACGGGGCATGGCGCGTCAATTGCCGCCGCCAATGAAAACATGTTGTGGCCCATGCCAATTCCAATTGAAATCACCAAGCGCGAATCCTGGACTGCGACCGCGATTGAATTCATTCCGCCAGGGCCACAGCGGTGGATTGAAAATGATCCACGCGTGGTGAGCCGTTCCATGGGAGCGGCTCCGGAAGGAAAAGTATTCACGCAAGGAGTTCCTGTGTTGGTCGTGGCGCAGCGTGATGACGGCATTCGTATCGCAATCTCAGGCGGTCTTTCTTGGTTGCTCACGCTTCATAGCGGCATGAGTGATGGTGACACGCGCGTTCTGCGCTATCCAGGCAATCGCGATCTTGCCATTGGTGTCATTCGGTGGCTTGCTGGCAGCGAGTCAATTTCCACCGTGGCTGACACGGGACGTGTTCCAGAACTTGGCGAGCAAGCGCGTGTCATTCTGAGCGCGTTTAGTTTGGTGGCTATTCCACTTTCAATGGCGCTCACTGGAAGCCTTATTTGGAAATCAAGGAAGCGCCGATGAGATTCATTCCACAATTTTTAAAACCGTGGCTTGTCGCCTTGTTGGCGATCATGTTGGGCTGGTTCTTGCGTGCAAGTTCTTCAAATACAAGTCAGGCGCAACTTGTATTTGATATTCCAGTGGATTTAGTTTCTCATATTGAGCTTCAAAAAGCAGGTAGAACGCTTGTGTTTGATCGAATTGGCGACGCGTGGCAGCAGACCCAACCCTATGTTCAGTCCGCCAATCCGGTGGCAATCCGCAAAATGGTCGTGGCCATGGCGGAAGCGCGCTTGTTGCAAGTTTCACCGCTGTCTCAGTTGCCCGCGCGTTCTGGTTTGGACGACAGCGCGCCAAACATCAAGGTCACTTGGCCGAATGGCAGCGCAACCTTGCGAGTTGGAAAAAGTCATCCCGCTGGTTTGGCTTGGCTGGCTGATATCCAAAAAAATATTGGCGGTCCGGGCTCCAGCGAAATGCATCGCCTACTTGTGGATGGCGACCCTGTGCAACTTCGTAGCGCCAGACTTTTTGACCGCTCGGGCGCGGAAAGTGATCGCGTGATTGTGCAAGCGAACTCTGGAACCAAGCGCTTGGAAATTGTTCTTCAAAAGAAAGACGGACGCTGGTCTTTGATCGAGCCCATTGAGGCGCGCGCAGACAATATTGCGGTGGCTGATTTTCTGGAGGCCGTCGCACGTCTTGAGCATGATGGCTTTGTCGATGACTCGCCACAAGATCTCTCGCTCTTTGGTTTAACGCAACCCGCCGCCACGATTACAATTCGCTCCTTTGATATTTCAAAAGGCGTTGTCACCGAGGAAATTTTAGAAATTGGTGGCGATAGCGCGGCGGGTCCGGGCGGGCGCTTTGGCAAACGTCGCGACAGGCCAGGTGTATTTCAGCTTGAAAAACGCTCGCTTTCAACACTTTTTCCTCCAAGCGCCGCCTTCATTGATGCCACCATGTTGGGCGTTGATCCCGCCGAGATTAAATCCATCGCGTTGCAAAATGCAAGCGGTGAACCAACGGCGCAACTTATTCGAGGCGTCACGCAGTGGCAGTTCACTCTTGCCAGTCAGTCCGCAAGCGCGCAAGCAAGCAACACTCAACCTGTCACCACCGAAGTTGCAATTTCTAAAAGCGAGAACATCCAGCCCGCCAACATGCAGCGCGTTCGCGACTTGCTTCAAACATTGTGCGCCGCGCGCGCCACTGATCTGGCCACTGAAACTATTCCACAAAATATGGTCGTTGCAAAAATGCTTGTGACCCTTTCAAGTGGCGCTACGATTCAATTGGTTGTTGGAAAAGATTCGCAAGGTCGCTGGCTTATTGGCGACGGCGGAAACGTAACGAGGGTTTATCCAGCCACGCTTGCGTTTCCAATTATGCCCGCGCTCTTTGGATCCTCAAATCGATAATGCAGCAGGGCGTCTTGATCGCGGCGACGCACGGAAACAAGACGGACCAAAATTGCATCTTGAATCAAAAGCGGTGAAAGCCCGCGCGCTGGATGTATGGCTTCGCGGTCGCCCACTACTTTTGGTCCCACAAATACCCACGCCTCGTCAATCACATTTTCCTTCAGTAATTCACCAGTCAGTCCTCCACCCGCCTCCACCAGCACCGTGGACACACCATATTCCTTACGTAAAGCAGCCAAAAGTCCTCGAAAATCTGAGTGTTGCTTCATGCATCCCACGCCCAAGTCGCCCAATGCGCGCCGATGCTCCGAGCGGTCGGAAAAAGATTTTGCCAGTGTGGCCACAACCGTCTTGTATTGACGGGCGGTCTGCACCAACGCCGCGCTCAGTGGCAGCGCCAACTCAGGATCAATCACTACGCGAATGGCGTTGCGCCTTACACGCACATCACGCGCCGTCAGTTGCGGATCATCGTGCATCACGGTTCCAATGCCGGTCAAGATTGCGTCCACGCGTCCACGCTCACGGTGCACCATGCGCCGACTTCTGTCGCAGCTAATCCACTTGGAATCATAATCGCGCGTGGCCACGCAACCATCAACGGTTTGCGCCCACTTGGCCATGACCCATGGCAATCCTGTTCGCACACGCTTCACAAACGGCGCGTTCAACTCGCGCGTTTCGTCGCACTCCAACAAATGTGTTTCAATTCCATAGGCGCGCAATTTTTCCGCGCCGCCCGCCGCATCTGGATTTGGATCCGCGCAACCGTACACCACGCGCGCCACGCCCGCGTTCTTCAACGCGTCGACACACGGCGGAGTGCGGCCAACATGTGCGCAGGGTTCCAGTGTCACAATGGCCGTGGCGCCACGCGCCTTTGCGCCCGCGCGTTTCAACGCCTCCACCTCAGCGTGCGCGCCGCCAATCTTGCGGTGGTATCCCCAGCCCACCAGATTATTTTTGGCATCCACAATCACGCACCCAACCATGGGGTTCGGCTCAACAAAACCGTGCCCGCGCACGGCCAGTCGCGCCGCAACTTTCAGCCAAAAAAGCCAAAGATCCGCCCCAATTTGGACATCGGGGCGGATCGTGTTCAGTGTGCTCTTCGGCATGGCGCCGTCAACGAAAGGTCAAGCCTTCGCCAACACTTCATCCTTCAAGCGCTCAGGCATAATGCGATACGTGGCTGGTTCCATCACGCTTGAAGCGCGACCTTGAGTCATGCTGCGCAGCGTGGTGGTGTAGCCGAACAATTCAGCAAGCGGAACTTCCGCCGTGATCATTCGGGTGATGCCGCGCAACTCGCTGTCAATAATTTGACCGCGTCGGCTGGCGATATCGCCCGCCACGTTGCCAAAGAATTCGTCAGGTGTTGTCACGACCAACTTCATAATTGGCTCAAGCAAAGCCAAGCCAGCGCGCGTGCATGCTTCACGGAACGCAAGAGCGCCCGCTTGTTCGAACGCAATCTGACTTGAATCGACATCGTGGTACGAACCAAACACAAGTTGGCAGCGCACATTGATCACTGGATAGCCACCAAGAATTCCGCTGGCGGCCGCTTGACGCGCGCCGTACTCAACGCTTGGAATAAATTCGCGCGGAATGGAACCGCCGCTGACATTGTCCTCAAAGACAACGCCATTCTTCATCACAAGTTCTTCGGCCTCGGCCTCTTCCTTGGTCATTGGTGACACGGTCACCACGGCGTCGCCGTATTGACCGCGACCACCGGACTGCTTCTTAAACAGACCGCGAATGTCCTTGGCGGTTCCAGTGATTGTTTCGCGGTAGGCCACGCGTGGCTTGCCAACGGTCACATTCACCTTCATGTCGCG